>NZ_JBPFDQ010000002.1:131368-149803 GCF_059415045.1 Ferdinandcohnia sp. SAFN-114
CTTTTTAGTTCATTATTACCTTTATTTGGATTATGTGAATGAAAATATACTAGTAATCTATCTAAAAGCATACGCAATTCATATTTTCGTATGCTTTTATTGCATTTTTCCTTATAAAACATGCGCAAATGTATAATTTTTACAATTTATAACACTTTTTAGTTCATTATTACCTTTATTTGGATTATGCGAATGAAAATATACTAGTGATCTATCTAAAAGCATACGCAATTCATATTTTCGTATGCTTTTATTGCACTTTTCCTTATAAAACATGCACAAATGTATAATTTTTACAATTTATAACTCTTTTTAGTTCATTATTACCTTTATGTGGATCTTATGAATGAAAATACACCACCGTTCTATCTAAAAGCATACGCAACACTTTTTAAAAGCTGGGATAGACCTGTCCCCGTGACCCACAAAATCAGAATCGGGTCCCATGCTCCTAGGGCTTTCCTCATGGTGAAAACTTACAACTAAATTCCCTGTGTCGATTCGTGTAAAATATAGTAGAATGGTAGGTAGAGAAAAAAACAGAGATAGACGTAGGGAAGAGGAATTATATTGAAGAAAGTCATTATCGGATTGGTACTGGTACTAGTGGCGTCCTCGATTTTTTTTACGAGGGAAGCTTTTTCTGATATTTTACAAGAAAGCTATGCCTCTATTAAAGAAATAGTGATTGGGAAAATTGCGTTAAGCAAAGAAAACGATGGGGAAGTATTGCCGGAAAAAGTAGAGGCACCAGAAACCCAAACAGCTGGTGAGCAGACTGAAGTAGTGAAGCCAGAGGATGTAAAACCAGTCATAGATCCAAATGATCCATTTTTACTCTTAGTCAACAAAGAAGTAGGAGTATTGGATGCAACTTATGTACCGCAAAACCTTGTTGTGCCAAATGTTGATTTTTCAACTTCTGTTTCAGAACGTAAACATATGGTAAAAGAAGCAGCAGAGGCATTGGAAAAATTATTTGCACAGGCGAGCGTCGACGGAATTGAGTTACATGCACAATCGGGTTACCGCTCCTATGCAACACAACAAGTAATCTATGATTCTTATGTACGTGGATATGGTGAGACTGAGGCTTCTACCTTTAGTGCAAAGGCCGGGCAAAGTGAGCATCAAACCGGTCTTGCGATGGACGTGACAAGTGATAGTGTCGACAACCAGCTTGTACAGGAATTTGGTGAAACGGTTGAAGGCAAATGGGTTGCTGAGCACGCAGCGGAATTTGGTTTTATTGTTCGTTATACTTTAGGAAATGAAGACATCACAGGTTATATGTACGAACCATGGCATATTCGCTATGTCGGTGTCGAGCATGCAAAATATATCACGGAACATGAAATTACATTAGAAGAATATCTTGGAGTCGTAGAATATTAGATTGAAAGAGCTCATTTGGGGCTCTTTTTTCTTTGGAGAGTAGACTAGGATATTTCGTTAATAAAAATGCCAGGACCCCTAAGTATAGAAGGGACCTGACATGTTAAAATGTATGAATCTAGCTTACACTTGCCTGTAAATTTGAACTCTCTGATTTTCTTGCAGTAGTTATTTGTCTTCGCAATATCAATATATACGCAAAAAATGCGAGAATAATACTTACTGCACTGTAAAGGAAAACAGCTTTGAATCCTGAATTCAGAGAGATGAAACCTAAACAAATCGCTCCGAGTCCGCTACCTAAATCCTTTGCTGTAAAAAACGTCGAATTCCCTGCTCCTCTTCGATCAGGGGGACATAGCCTGATCATGACAGCATTTAAGGCTGGCTCAACAAAACCTAACCCTAATCCATAAAGGATACCTGTTAGAATAAAGTCTCCGAGAGAATTGGCGTATGCCAAGACCACAAATGATATCGTCATAATCACTAAACCAGGGATTACCACGATGGAACTTCCATATTTATCAGCCAATTTTCCTCCCATAATTCTCGTGAATAATAGAGCAAATGAAAACACTGTAAAATATAAACCAATGTCTTCAATTCCTAAGGAAAGGGCAAAGGTTGGAATGAAAGTTAACGATGCGCCCATTCCAACATAAACAAAAGCGGTTACTAAACCTGTTGGTAGTGCTGTTTTTTCAAAAAGCAATTCGGAGATTTTTCGATTCTTTTTTGTTGATTTTATCACAAGATTTGGATTCTTTTTTTCATACGTCATAAACAGGCTACAAATGATTGAAATCAAACCGATTAAACCGGCAACGATGAATAAAACTTGATAATTATACTGTTGAATTAAAAAGATACTAAGTGCAGGTCCGATTGCTGTAGACAGTGTATTTGCTAAACCAAAATACCCAATCCCTTCTGCTAACCGTCTTTTTGGTACGATGTCCGAAACAACAGTACCGGAAGCATTGGTAGTAGCACTGAACCCTATACCGTGTATACTTCTCATTACAATCAGTAGACTAATCGAAAAGGCTACAACATACGAGAAAGTAATAAAAGCTGCGATCACAGCACCAATAATTAAGACGATTCTACGGCTCTTTTCATCTATCAATTTACCAAAATAAGGTCTGAAAAGAATCGCTACAAACATGAAAAAACCAAAAAGCATACCTGAAATCGAATTATCCCCACCTAAATAAATTGCGTATAATGGCAGTCCTGTCATTAGCATGTTGTTGGAAATTTGAGTAGACATCGCATAAATAAACGCTAGAAAATAGTTTTTTGTCCATAATTTATCTGGAGTGTTCAGTTGTTGCTGCATTAGAATCCTTCTCTCTTTAAATTGATGCTGTAACGATTATATCAGCTTTTTGAAGTTAAATCTTAACTTTCATGGTCAATCGAATAATTCTTGCTATAATAATACTAATCAATCAAATGAGGTGACAGCATTGGATATCACACTATCACAGAAAATGAATGAATTTGGGGAATCGATTTTTAACGAACTAGCAAACTATAAGAAACAAAAACTGAGTGAGGGGCACGATATTATTGACCTAAGTGTGGGTAGCCCAGATTTGCCGCCACCACCGTATGTCATCGAAGCGTTGACTGGTCATGTACAAGATCCTTCATTATACGGTTATTCATTAACAGGAACCGATGAGTTATATGAAGCCATTTCAGCATACTATTCAAACAGGTTTAATGTTTCGGTACATAAGGATAATGAAATCTTAATGGTTATGGGTTCCCAAGATGGACTTGTCCACTTTCCAATGGTTTTTGCTAACCCAGGTGATGTAGTTCTTGTTCCAGACCCTGGCTACACGGCATATGCATCTGGTATCGCACTTTCAGGAGCAACTCCAATTGGAATGCCTCTTAAAGAAGAAAATGGATTCCTACCTGACTTGGATGCGATTCCTAAGGATGTTTGCCAAAAGGCGAAATTGATGATCTTAAACTTTCCTGGCAACCCTGTACCCGCACTTGCTTCGGAATTCTTTTTTAAGAAGGTGATTGAATTCGCGAAAAAACATCAGATTATTGTCCTACATGATTTTGCCTATTCGGAGCTATATTATGAAGAAAAACCGATAAGCTTCTTATCAGTAGAAGGTGCGAAAGAAGTGGGAGTTGAATTCAACTCGCTTTCGAAAAGCTTTAATATGGCGGGGTGTCGAATTGGATATATACTCGGTAACCCGGAAATCATTGCAGCTGTAAACCGACTTAAATCAAATCTTGATTATGGTGTTTTTTTACCAATCCAAAAAGCTGCGATTGCTGCTTTACGTGATACGTCAAGTTTTAGTGAAAAACTAAGACAAACGTATAAAAAACGACGCGATATTTTGATTAATGGCCTGGATGAAATAGGTTGGCAAGTTGATTCACCAAAAGCCTCAATGTTTATTTGGGCGAAGGTACCGTCTGGGTTTACCTCCACTGATTTTACGTATCAGTTAATCAATGAAGCAGGAATTGTAGTCACTCCAGGAAATGCTTTTGGTCCAAGTGGCGAAGGCTATGTTCGAATTGGACTTGTTCAAAACGAAGAAACATTAGAAAAGACAGTCCATCGATTAAAAGAAATCTCACTGTTAAAATAGAGAAGGGTACGAATTAAGACTCTCTACGAGGCGAATCGAATTGAGGATTCGTCTTATTTTTATGTAAAATATTGGGTAATATAAATGTATAACTAACTCAGGAGTGTATTAGATGCACCTAATATATAATGCCTTACTTCTTTCGGCTGCAATCAAATGGGGGGATTGGAGAGGATGGCGAGAATATTACCCAACGATTCTATTCTTTATTATGGGTGATCTTTTAAAAAATTTCTTGTTCCATGATTATTTGATCTGGACCTACCAGGAAACGCTGTTTGCTCAAAACATCTTATCGAATCATACATTTATTTCATTATTAATTATGTTTGTTTCTTATCCTGCTACTACTCTCATTTATTTAGGGCGCTTTCCTGAACAGAAATGGAAACAGTTTTTTTGGATTGGACTGTGGGTATTAATATATGTAGTTATGGAATACATCAATTTGGAGTATTTGCATTTAATCAATCATCATCATGGTTGGACGATGGGATGGTCCATTCTTTTTAATCTCGTTATGTTTCCAATGCTAAGACTTCATCAAAAACGACCACTTATCGCATTGGGGTTATCATTTATTTGGATTATTTTTCTATTAACTAGGTTCCCAATTCCATTGGAATACATTAAATAAAAATTACATACAACTTTAAGAAAATATGGCACCGGTAGCCTTGCAGGAACAAAAATTAAGGAAAAGCTATTTTAAGCTTCTCCTTTTTTATATTTTTACGTCCACCACATCTCTCCAATTGACTCCTTTACCATAACCGGATTGAGGGTTTGAATCGCTTTTTTAAAACCTTCGTCAATGGACATTAATCCGTCCTCATGTTCAATGCTTACGACATAATCATAGCCAAAAAGACGAAGAGTGCTAATAATGTCAGCCCAAACCTTTGTATCATGACCGAAACCAACTGTTCGGAAATACCAGGAACGGTTCTGCATTTCATGATAAGGAGTCATATCCGTTAACCCGTTACGGTTTGTATTTGGTTGATCGATAATAGTATCTTTAGCGTGGAAATGATGGATTGCGTTCTCACGTCCAAGTATTTTTATAGATTCAACAGGGTCTATTCCTTGCCACCACATATGACTTGGGTCAAGGTTTGCACCGATTTCCGGACCACATGCTTCCCTTAAGCGTAAGAGAGTTGCAGGTGTATGGACGGAAAATCCGCCATGTAATTCGAGCCCAATCTTCACATTATGCTCTTTTGCGAATGCTGCTTTTTCCTTCCAATAAGGAATGATTTTTTCTTCCCATTGCCATTTTAGAATTTCTTGGTACTCATTTGGCCATGGGGAGACAGGCCAATTCGGATATTTTGCATGTTCATGGTCACCTGGACAGCCAGAAAACGTATTTACAACAGGGACACCAAGCTGACTTGCTAATTTAACCGTTTTCAAAATAAGAGAATCTGCTTCGTTTGCGATGTGTTTTTGAGGATGAAGAGGGTTGCTGTGACAACTTAAGGCGCTAATAATTAGTCCTCTACTAGAAATTTTTTCTAAGAATTCCTTTTGTTTTTGTTCATTATCTACTAATTCATCAACGTTACAGTGGGCATTACCAGGATAACCACCGGTGCCTAATTCGACTGCTTCAATCCCTTCTGCTGCGACATGGTCAAGCATATCGTCAAGACTTTTATCTGAGAATAGAACTGTAAAAACCCCTAACTTCATAAAAAAACCTCCCCAATTTAAAGTATTGTAATCCGTTACAACCAATTATAGCAAAGAAAATAAAAAATTAAATATAAAAAATTGTTAAAATATAGGTTAAAGTTTAAATATTGACAAAAAAATTCAGAGTACCTACAATCATAATTGTAATCGATTACATTTTTTAAACTTTATTCGGTAGAAGTCCTCCGCTTCTATAAGTGGGTTAATACAATATGAGCAACTAATTTTAGTGGGAGGGGCAAACCCTGACTTAATAAAGTTAAAGCCTTGCAGATGCCACAGATATTCAAAGATAAATTTTCGAGCAATAAGATCAAAGACTAAAAGCATCACGTCCTGCGGCAACGTCCTTATTACCCACTTCCTGTGGGCCAAATAATCTGGGCGCAAATACGCCAAGGCGCATTTGATTATTTAGTTTGAAAGTGGGGACCAAAAATGGCAAATATTCAACAGGTAGCTCAAAAAGCAGGTGTTTCCGTCGCAACGGTTTCAAGGGTCCTTAATAATGCTACGTCTGTAAGTCCGAAAACAAGGCTAAAAGTTGAAAATGCAATTAAAGATCTAAATTATGAACCTAGTATGCTAGGAAGAAATCTTCGGAACTCCGAAAGTCGACTGTTATTAGTATTACTTCCAAGTATTTCAAATCCCTTTTACACAGAAATTATCAACGGAATCCAAAATACAGCCATTATCAACAACTACAATATACTTCTATGCGAAACGGATTCCAATCCACAACGAGAAAACATATATTTTAACATGATTAAGAATAAATTAGCTGATGGTGTTATTTCGATGGATCCGACAGTTAATATGAACAAGCTAAATGAATTAGCGGATAATTATTCTGTTATTCTCTGTAGTGAATATGAAGAGGGAGGTAGTATCCCTTATGTCACGATAGACAATGAATTGGCGGCTTATCAAGCTGTTAAGCATTTAATTAAGTTAGGCCATGAAAGAATAGCGCTCATCAATTCTGATGAAAAGTTTTTATATGCTAGACAACGTCGAAATGGGTATGAGCGAGCTTTAAAAGAATTTAATCTTCCAATCCGTGATGAATGGATCTACCACTCAAAAGAACTTGAATTTCAAAATGGTGTTCAGGCGATGAGGGTCATGTTTCAATTAGCAGAAAAACCGACAGCTTGTTTTGCTGTTTCTGACACACTGGCTATTGGAGCTCTAAAAGGAATTAATGGAAATGGCTTACGTGTTCCAAATGACATTGCTTTAGTAGGTTTTGATAATATTAGTTTCTCAAACATGACGAATCCAACCTTAACCACAATATCACAGCCGATGTATAAAATGGGGAGTATTGCAGCAAACATGCTGATTAGTAGTATTCAAGGAGAAAGGGTGGAAAGTGTGATTCTAGACCATGAATTAATAATTCGTGAGTCAACAATGGGGTAGGAATCTTACATTTTTAAAAAATAGGGAGGTTTTCAATCATGGGTATTAAGGTGGGCATTATCGGGTGTGGTTCCATTACTAGGTATAGACACGCACCAGAGTATAAAGCAAATCCACATGTTGAGGAAATTATTTTTTTTGACCGTAAAATTGAAAGAGCCCAGAGCTTGGCTAAAGAATTTAGTGGGCGAGCTGTAAAAACAGTTGAGGAACTATTCAACGATCCATCCATTATTGCCATTAGCGATTGTTCTTCTAATGAAGCCCATCATATTAATACTTCAAACGCGTTATTAAGCGGGAAGCATGTATTGTGTGAAAAGCCATTAGCTATTAATGTGAAATATGCTGAGGTAATCCTAGAAGCACAACGGAAATCTGGGAAAAAATTAATGGTCGACCATAACCAACGTTTCACAAATGCACATCAGAAAGCAAAAGAAATAATAGATAAAAAGGAACTAGGTGAGGTATTAACTTTCAAAACCTCTTTTGGTCATCAAGGTCCTGAGAATTGGGGAGTAAACAAATCAAACTCTACTTGGTTTTTTAAAAAGAATCGCTCTCATTCAGGTGTTGCAGGTGATTTAGGAATTCATAAAATTGATTTAATTCACTATCTGCTAGATGACGAAATTGTGGATGTTCACTCCTTCTATGGTGCGTTAGATAAGGTAGATGAAAATGGTAAACCAATAGAAGTATGTGACAATGTTGTCTGTGCATTAAAAACGCAGAAAGGCCGTTTGGGAACAGCTTCGTTTTCATGGACATATTATGGTTCAGAAGATAATTCAACGATTATCTACTGTCAATTGGGAATCCTAAAAATTTATCATGATCCAAGTGCGCCGTTACTAATTGAGAAAAGGGATGGCTCGATTAAGAGGTATGAACTAGAATCCATTCAGACAAATGACAACCAAACGAATTCAGGTGTTATCGATTCATTTATTGATTCAATCATTAATGAAATAGAGCCTCCAGTTACTGGTGAGCAAGCGGTTGCTTCTCTTAGGGTTGTTGAAAAAATTCTTGGTTCATAAGATGATACGTTAGAACTGTAAAAAAAGCAAACAACCCTTAATTGGTAAAAATGATAATTAATACCTAAAAATAATTGACTGAATATTGTTTATCTTATACTATAAATGTAACGGATTACAAATTGGTAATTCTTTACTAATATAATTAGTAACGTAGAGCTTGTACGATGAGTTGAGATTGCGATATGTAATCAATTACATGTTTGATAGAAGGCTACTATGTTAAAGCAGCTATCCATAAACCCAATACATATCGCGGCTTTTCGCTGGAGATTGTTGTCAAAGGAGCAAGCAAAGCAGGTTCACTCAAATTGAATTAGACGTTTCTGTCAAAAATCCTTTTAGATTAATAGGTTAAGAGGGGGAAACATGAAGCATATCGGGCTAGTTGGTTTGGGATTCATTGGTAAAGCACATCTAGACGTTTACCAACATATTGAAAATTGTCAGGTAACGGCAATATGTACCCGGAATAAAGTAGAAGACGTTGACATTATTCAAAGTTTTAATGGGTCTTTTGTCACGGATTACGAATATTTATTAAATAGTAAGGAAATAGACATCATTGATATATGTGTACCAACCTTTCTACATGAAGACTATATCATCAAGGCAGCTAGAGCTGGGAAACATATTATTTGTGAAAAACCACTAACACTTACACCAGAATCTGCAGATCGAATAATGGATGAAGTTCATAAAAATGGTGTCAAACTCTTTGTCGGTCATGTGCTTCGCTTTTGGCCTGAATACAAGGCAATCAAATCGTTAAGTGAAACTGACAAACTGAAAGATATTGAGATTGTCCATGCTAAGAGATTGGGGCAGATTCCTACATGGAGTGATTGGTTTTTGCACCCCGAAAAGAGTGGTGGAGCCCTATTTGATCTTCACTTACATGATATAGATTTCGTCCATTATTTAGTAGGCGAAGTTGAATCTGTATATGCTGTTGGAAACCAAAACAAATATGGTGCTTGGGACCATGTCATGACAACACTAATCTTTAAGAATAAAAGTAAAGGATTCGTTGAAGCCTCTCAACGTATGCCAATTGGCTATCCTTTTACCATGTCATTACGTGCACAATCGGCTCAAGGGACGCTAGATTTTAATCTAACAGCCGGTGAAAATATCGAAAACATAGAAAAGGGTACGAAACAATTTATCTACTACAATCACGAGGGAAAGTCAGCAGTAACCTTTGAAAAGAGCGATGCCTTTCAAAATGAATTATCGTATTTTATAAATTGTTTGGATAAGAACCAAGAAAATACAATTATACCTTTAAAAGACGTACTCTACACAATACAACTACTTAAAAATATAGAAGAAGCCTTAGAATCTGGAAAACAAGTATATATGTAGTTGCCCACTTTACATACATTCGAGGTCCTCACAATAAACCACAACATGATTTTAACTCCTAGAAAAGAAAGCGCTTATATTTACTAGTAAAAACTATTTATTTACGTAGGTTTCAATTTATTCATGAAATAGATTACTAGCCAAAAACGAGGGGGTTATTTACTTATGAAAAAAATTTTACGTGTAGTGTCACTGCTAATTTTACTATTCATTCCTGTATTGAGTGCTTGTAGTAGTTCAGAACAAACAGGTGATAAAACAAGTGGGGATACTGGAAATGACTCAAGTGAAAAGCATAAGATTGGTATTTTGGCGCCAGCTGTAACACATGGATGGGTTGCTGCGGTAGCATATCATGCCGAAGCCCGTGCAAAGGAACTTTCCGGTGAAATCGAGTACCAAATTCAAACAAGTAGCAACGCAGCTGAAATGACTTCACAATTAGATGATTTAATGACTTGGGGTGCAGAGGCTATTGTAGCGTTCCCACAATGGGAAGGGATGGAAGTACCTATTCAACGAGCATTAGATGAAGGAATCAAGGTTGTAAACTTTGACATTGTCATTGATGCAGAAGGTGTTTATCGAGTAGCTGGAGACAATGAGGACATGGGTGTTCAAGGTGCCAATTACGTTGTTGAAAAAATCGGTAAAGAAGGAAATGTTGTTATTCTAGAAGTACCATCCTCAGGCTCCGTTTCTGAATTGCGTAAGAAGGGATTTGTTGAAACAATTGGGGAAATCGCTCCAGATATTGAACTCCACACATATGCGACACAGTTTACAAGAGAAGATGGATTGAAAGATTTTGCAGATATTTTGACAAGCTTAGATAAAATTGATGCGGTCTATTCCCTAGATGATGAAACTTCAATCGGTGTATTACAAGCAATCAAAGAAGCAGGAAGAACAGATATTAAAGTAGTTACCGGTGGCGGTGGTATGCAAGAGTACTTTAAAATGATGCCTGAAAACGAAGATATCTGGATTCAGTCAGCTCTTTACAGCCCAGCAATGGTAAAGGATGCTGTTGATGTTGCACTTAAGGTATTAAAAGGTGAAGAGGTTGAAATGGAAACCATTATTCCTACAACCATTGTTGACAGAGATAATTATAAAGACTTCCTCGATGAGGGTTCACCGTACTAAAGATTGGAGCTCGTAGAC
Organism: Ferdinandcohnia sp. SAFN-114; assembly: GCF_059415045.1. Taxonomy (NCBI): domain Bacteria; kingdom Bacillati; phylum Bacillota; class Bacilli; order Caryophanales; family Bacillaceae; genus Ferdinandcohnia; species Ferdinandcohnia sp. SAFN-114. The sequence continues at coordinate 142,119 of NZ_JBPFDQ010000002.1, forward strand.
TTTGAGGGCTATGGCAACACTGCTATAGCCTCTCTTTTTACCTTTTTTTAAAGATAAGTAAATATAAAATTTTGCACGTAGTTTTTGGTGTCTAGCCTAGGAGCTTTTGAAGGCAAACAGCGCTTGTCTTATGCTTGTCGCCTATAGGCGGGCGCCTTGTGTTTTTCTTATGAATAATGTAGTGATTTTACAGGTTTGGAAGTGATGAGATGCGTATTGAAATGAAAAAAATCCGAAAATCCTTTGGAAGCAATCATGTTCTTAAGGATGTATCTTTTTCCTTAAAAGGCGGTGAAATCTGCGCATTGCTTGGAGAAAATGGTGCAGGAAAATCCACTTTGATGAACATATTGGGTGGAGTTTTGCAAATGGATCATGGCTCCATACTCATTGACGGGAAACAAGTGGAATTTGCTACACCAGCACATTCTCAGGATGCCGGAATTGCCTTCATCCATCAAGAACTTAACTTAATCAACGATTTACCAATCTATGAAAATATGTTTCTTGGTAGAGAGTTAAAAACCAAAAGAGGCACTCTGGATTTAGAAAAGATGTATCAAGAAACAAAAGAGATGTTTACCAAAATGAACGTAGACCTTAATCCAAATAAATTGGTGCGGGAACTTGATGCTTCTTATAAACAAATCATCGAAATATGCCGGGCTATGATGACAAATGCGTCTATTATTATTATGGATGAACCGACTACTTCCCTAACAGACCAGGAAATTGAGCGAGTCTTCGCGATGATGAGGACATTAAAGGAACATAATGTCGGCATTATCTTTATTTCTCATAAATTAAATGAGGTAATGGAGATCTGTAATCGCTATCTTGTGCTTCGTGATGGTAACTTGGTGTCTGAAGGAAGTGTCAGCGAAGTGAACACGAATGATCTTGCACGTTTTATGGTGGGACACGATGTGAGAACAGAATCGCTTATCAGGGAAAAAAAGCTAGGAAATGAGATATTACGGGTTGAAGGATTAACCTCTGGTCATATCTTTCGAGATATAAATTTTTCAGTTCGAGCGGGTGAAATTGTCGGTTTTACAGGGCTCCTTGGAGATGGACGAAGTGAACTTTTTCAATCCATTTTTGGAGCCGACCAGATTTCATCAGGGAAAATATTCCTGAATGGTAAGGTAGTGAAAATAACGAGTACTACGAAAGCAATCAAGGAAGGAATTGCGTATCTGCCACGAAACCGAAAAGAAAATGCGATTATCAAGGACATGAACATCATCGAGAATGCGTCAATCGTTACTTGGCCAACGTTTTCAAAGCGGGGCACGATTAATACGAAAAAGCATCAGGAAATTTTTGAAAAGCATCGAAAAGCTTTGCAATTAAAAATGGGTGACCTTTCTGACAGTATTACAAGTCTCTCTGGTGGAAATCAGCAAAAGGTTGTCCTAGCAAAATGGTTGGCGGCTAATCCAAAACTTCTTATTCTGGACAATCCTACCCAAGGTGTTGATGTGGGGGCAAAGGAAGATATCTATGATATTATTCTCAAACTAGCTGAAGAAAATATTGCAGTTGTTGTTCTTTCAAGTGAAGCAAATGAAATCATTCGTGTCTGTGACCGAGCAATCGTCATGTATCACGGTACCATCCAAGGGGAGGTCGCTGGAGAAAATATGAATGAGCATTCCATCATGAGTCTTGCTACGGGTGGGGACTTAAGTGAGGGTGAGGTAAGCTAACATGAAGCCAGATATCGATCAAACAACAATCAAAAATAAGAAAGATTTTTTTGGGTGGTTTAAATATAAATGGTCAAATGACCCATTATTCAGTATCGCGATTGCATTAATTATTATGATTATTTTACAAACATTGGTGTTGGGCTTTGATTATGATTCATTTGGAGGATGGTTTCAGTCATGGATTAATAACTGGATCAATATTTTACGAAATAATGCAGGGACAGCCATTGTTGCTTTAGGGATGACTTTTGTTATCATGACAGGGGGAATTGATTTAGCTGTTGGTTCTACCTTGGTTGTCACTGGTGCCTTTTCAATGATGCTCCTAGATACCGGGACAAAAGGGTTTCTGGCAATGATGGGAATATCAGGTGCACCAGCATTTATCATTACAATTCTATTGGTTTTACTTGCAGGCTATCTTTTAGGTTCACTAATTGGAGTTAGTATTACGAAGGGGAATGTTCCTCCATTTATCGCAACATTAGGAGCAATGATGATTTTTAGAAGTGTGACACAGCACTTCATGCAAGGATATAATCCTACTGTTCCAGTTGAATTTTTACAAATTGCAAGCTTTAAAATTGGAAACTATATGATTATGCCAATTGTCTATTGGGCGGTCATTGCCTATATACTTTATTATGTTTCGAAAAGAACAACCTTCGGAAGACATATCATCGCGGTTGGATCGAATGAAAGGGCAGCTAAGCTTTCTGGGATAAATGTAGAGAAAGTGAAATTAAGGGTATACGCTCTTATGGGGCTGCTCGTGTCAATAGCCGCTATTATCCAAGTTTCGCGAATTGGTTCTATGGACTTTTCTAATGCGGGTAGAGGAATGGAAATGGATGCAATCGCTGCAGCGGTTGTTGGAGGAACAAACATGATGGGTGGAAGAGGTTTCATTCTGGGAACTGTCTACGGTATGCTAATCATTGCCGTTATGAACAACCTTCTTAACCTATTCGGGGTTCCGCCATTTTTAAGGGAAGCATTTAAAGGGGTTATTGTAATCGCAGCTGTTTTATTGCAGAAGAAAGAGAAAACTTCATAAGATCTCCGGACACAAAAAGCATTTCTTTTTAAAGGAGAAATGCTTTTTATATTGAAATATTTTAATATGGGAAGTTTAGGAAATGAGAGGTTTCTTATGAAGACGAAAAATAAGTTGGTTCGCATGACCAAGGTTCTTTCGATGGCTTTAATGATTTTTAGTAAAATTTACTGGTATAAACTTCGTAGAAAGCCACAGGCTGAATGGGATAAACTTTGGGTGCAGATAGGTACAAATTTTCGAAATACGCTTTTTGAATTAGAAGGTTTATTGATTAAGGTTGGACAAATCTTAAGTACTAGAACAGATCTTCTTCCAAAACCTTTTATTAAGCAAATCGAAGATCTAACAGATAAGGTTCCTTCTTCAGATTGGAGTAATATTGAAAGGATTCTTAAAGACGAGTGGGGTAGGCCAATTCATTCCATTTTTCAATCAATCAAGAAAGAGGCGATTGCTTCTGCGTCCATTGGTGAAGTATATCAGGGTGTTCTTAAAAATGGAGCAAGGGTTGCAATTAAGGTCCAAAGGCCAGATATTCATTCCATATTAAAAACGGATTTTCGGTCGTTAGCAATCATTATTTGGTTTGCTGATCATTTTGTACCAGTTCCGAAGGGGTTTATTAATTTCAAGGTACTATTTAAGGAAATAAAACAAGTAATTGAGAGAGAGTTAGATTATACAAAGGAACGACAAACTCTTGGGTCCTTTTCCGAGCGGTTTAAGGATATGAACGATCTCAAAATTCCTATGGTCTACCAAGAATACTGTACTTCAAAGGTTCTTGTAATGGAATGGGTTGATGGAATAAAAATATCAAGTATCAAGGGTATCCAATCCATTGACCGGAGAAAGATTGCCCAGAGTTTAATAGAACTATTCCTTCCACAATGGCTGGAACCAGGTATGTTTCATGCTGACCCACACCCAGGTAACATTCTGCTATCAAAGGAAGGGAAAATCATCTTACTTGATTTCGGGATGGTTGGGGAAATCTCGAAAAAGGATGCGAAACATTTTCAAGGGTTAATTGAAAGCTTTCTTACCAAGAATTATTCGAAAACGGTTGATTGCTTATCACAATTAGGATTTTTATTACCTGAGGCTGATCATCGAACAATGGAAAAACTGTTAGAGGAATTAATGTCGTTTGAACTGTCTCAATTAAAGGAAATAGACCTTATTGCCTTTAAACGCGACCTGAATGATATCATTCAAGCACTACCAATCCAAGTCCCAACACGATATATCTTTTTAGGGCGATCCTTTGTAGCAATTGAAGGAATTATTCTTAATCTAATCTCTGAGGATGATGTATTAGAATTAGTAAAACCAGTGTTCACGGACTGGTTGAACAAGGAAGGCAATCAGAAATGGTCATTGGTCTGGCAATGGATTCAGGCACAGCCGATTTTTAAGATTTTCCATTCAATCCAACAGTTTTTACAGTTACCTCACAAATTAGAGGATTTGAAGGAAATTGAACAAAGAAGAGAATTTCAATTTACGGTTTATGAAACATATAAAAAGCATCTATTTCAGTTGTCATTACTTGGCATTATAGGAATTGCGGCCAGTATTTTTACTTCGCATTTAATCTTGCTTTACTTTTCAGGTGGGCTAACATCAATTTCTTGTATTGGATATTTTAATGTGACACATAAACAGAAAAAATGGATGAGGTACATGCATGAAAAACGGAGATGAAAAAGGAGTGTTTATTTTGGCTGAAATTGATGAGTTGAAATTGAGCAAACCAGCATTACGTGCGTTGCATGGTGCGGGGTATATCATGTTAGAACAGTTCACAAAACTAACTGAGAGAGAAGTATTGGCTTTACATGGTGTGGGTCCTACTGCAATTAGGGAACTTCGAGCAGCCCTAGGGGAAAGAGGACTTGCTTTTAAAACAGATGAGTAAAGTAGAATCGCGGGGGTTTATTCCCCGCGATTCTCATGTTCTCCACGCTGTTTATTTTGATTGTAAATATATCGAATCATCTTCATCGTTTTACTTCCTTGGATCATGATGATAATCGTATAGATTGTTGTTAATATCACTCCAAGAATCGCAATATAAAACAATGTTGTGATTTTGGTTGCTCTACTAATCATTTCATACCTCCAATTAGTTTAGGTTATTTGTAGTTTTTACGACTTAGATGAGATTATCCGTTTTCTTTAAATTGGACTTCAACCGCCCTAATCGTTTGTGTGATACACTGTTAGCAATAGGCTAAAAGGGGAATTCAAATGTCTGACACTATAAAAAAACCTACATTAGTAATCATTGCAATCGCATTGGGTGCGATTTTAAATCCGCTTAATACCACGATGATCACGGTTGCCTTACCTTCGATTCAGCAAGATTTCATGCTTTCTTCAAAGGAGGTTTCGTGGTTGATCGCCTCCTATTTTATTGTTAGTGCTATTTTTTTACCAATTATCGGTAGACTCAGCGATCATTATGGTAGGAAAAAAATCTTTCTCATCGGTTTATTACTCGTTTTACTATCATCAGTTTTAGCTCCGTTGTCACAAAATATGATGACATTACTTAGCCTGAGATTGATTCAAGCCATTGGCACTTCAGCTCTCTATCCTGCAGGGATTGGAATGGTCCGCTTATATATTAAACAAAATCAAAATCGGGTAATCGGAACATTAGCGGTGTTCGCAACAACATCCGCAGCATTTGGACCAACCATTAGTGGACTGCTTATTCAATATGGGGGCTGGCCGGTTATTTTTTATGTGAATCTTCCAGTCATTTTCCTTTCGGCATTTTTAACAGTATTATATATTCCAAAAGACGAGCCAACCAAAGGGACTGTTTTTAAATGGGACGTCATTGGAATGCTGTTATTTAGTGCCTTCATCACAAGTTGGATGGTCTTTTTGCTATCATTGGAAGGCGGATTTACTATAGGTTTCTTCGTCCTTGCACTAGGATTATCCTTTCTTTTTTATACATACGAAAAAAAGAAGGCAGATCCGTTAATCAATGTTGTATTTTTGGGAAAGAATCCGACTATTTCCGTTGTTTATGCACAGTACATTCTTTCAACTTTGATATTCTTTTCTATCTTGTTGTTCACACCAACTTATTTACAGGAAGTGATCGGTTTAGGTTCGGAATATACAGGTTTGATGATGTTGGCGCTATCCGTATGCGCAATGATCACAACGCCAATTGTAACAAGGTGGGCAGAAAGAGTGGGATACCGAGTTCCATTGCTTGTAGGGGCTGCAGTAGGCATTGTGGGAGTAGGATTCCTGTTTACGACAACGAAAAATTCATCATTGCTCTGGATAATCATCGTTTTAGCGTTGTTTGGAATCAGTAATGGACTAATGAACATTAGCCTCCAAAACCTATTGTATAGTTTTATCAGCGTTGCCCAGTCGGGGATCGCATCAGGTCTTTTAATGACCTCAAGGTTTATTGGGAATATTTTAGCCTCAAGCATATACGGTGTTGTGTTTGCCGTTGGACTACATGATAGTAGCAAAAATTCAATGACAATCGCATTATTGGCCGTTTCACTTGTTATCATACCTGGAATGCTCTACGTAACGAATCAAAAAATAAAGACGGAACAGTGGTAAAGAAAAAGCCATCATGCAATTGGTGCATGTTGGCTTGTTATTGTGTTACAAAATAATACCAAAAATTAAGAAGGATTCTCTCTTTTTTCCACGAACTATTCAGTTAGACTTTTTTTCAATTCTAAAAATGCTTCAACTGAGTCATCAAGCAGCCTTTCACGATTCTTATCTTCATTGACATCTGTATCCACTTCCATCTCAGAATTAAAAATGCCATATGTATCTTTTGGATCGAAAGAGTTTTGTTTCTCTTTTGGCATATACACTTCACCTCTTAAAGGTAGTGTAGGCAATCTAATGAAAAATACTCTACCTTCTTATGGGGCGTTCAAGTGTTAAAATTTCGTCGTCAAGTGAGGCGAACTGTTGGTCCACCACTGCTTTAACGTCATGTACAGCAGCATTATAAATATGTGGTGCTAGTTTTTCTTTTACAAAATGTAAGACCTGTTCAGCAGCAAACTCACTGATTTCCTCGTCTCTTTCTAGCGAGAAAAAGGATTGTATCTCCGAAATCATCATTTGCTGTTGTTCTTTCGATAGCTTTATAAACAATCAAAACACTCCTAATCTAATAAAGGTGGAAGCATAATGAAATTAAAAACAATTTTAATTCTAATAACACTTCTTATTGTTTTACTATACTGTTTTACGTACGTACCTCACAAGATTTTTGATATTAATCCCGATGAGGTTTCAAAAATACATATTGTAGACGGAAATTCTGGATACAGAACGGATATTACATGCGAAAAAGATATCAACCGTATTATTACGAGTCTAAATGAAGTGACATTTAAGAAAGGAAAGCTTTCGGCTGGTTATATGGGATATCGATTTGACACAACGATTTACGATACGAACGGCGAGACCATGAAGGAGTTAATCATTAATTCAAGTGACACCATTAGGTATAAAGGGTTCTTTTATACATCTACTGGTACGCAACTTGAATATGAGTTCATCGACGAGCTAGTAGAAAAATCAGTGAGTAAACAAGAAAATCAAAACTAAGTTGTAATACGAAAAGGATGAGCCTTTGGTATTCGAGTTTCGTTTTGAGTTGAAAACAGACCACCTATCATATCAAACGATACGATTTTTAATGAAAAAAATTAAAGTTACAAAATCTAATATAAAATAATAACAAAATAATTTCGGACAAGGAAAGGTAGAATGAACGAGGTTGAGTCCGAAGAAGAGATATCTTCAGACAAAGAAAGGTAGAATGAACAAGGTTGAGTCCGAAGATGAGGTATCTTCGGACAAGGAAAGGTAGAATGAACAAGGTTGAGTCCGAA
>NZ_JBPFDQ010000003.1:0-127637 GCF_059415045.1 Ferdinandcohnia sp. SAFN-114
TCAAATTAATGAAAAAGTGTTAAATTTAATATGGATAGGTGTTTTATATATGTCTCATTTGGCTAGGTCAGTTCATTGAATCTGCTATAACTGTGGGCTCTTTTCTTTCCCATAGGTTATTCCCTCCTAATCTTCTAAAACCTTTTCGTATTGCGCAGATTAGTAAGTCCACATGATGTGGGTCACAAAGACGTTTCCACAGGAAGTGGGGGTATGAAGCCTTAGTCTTTGGATCTTACTTTATAAAAAGTTCCATGATAAAATCTGCGGCAACGCAAAAGGCTTACCTCTTATTCAGCTTTTGCTGGATAAAAGTAAATGGGCAGATGTTCATCTGCCCATTCAATTTTCATATATTAACGAGCTAAAATATCATTAACTTCTTTTTCAGCTGCTTCAAGCTCTGCATCAAGGTCTTCATCATTGATGTAGATATTTTGTAGATGTTTATTGATTGCACTATCTACATCGCCTGCGTTTTCAACACCAAGGTAGAAATCTGTTGCTTTGTCTAAACTTTCAACAGATGCTGTTAAAGCTTGTCCTTCTAAAGTTCCATCATTTTTATAGAAGTGCTCATCCTTCGCAGCTTCTTTAGTAGATGGAAGTGTGTTTGCTACTTTCGAGAATGCTAATTGATTCGCATCATTTGTTACATAATGTGCAAATGCTGTTGCAGCATCTACATTCTTCGATTCTTTAGGAACAACTAGGTTCATTGTGTTTGTAAAACGAATGCCCGCTTTTCCTACTGGTGCTGGAACCGCGATTGTATTTTCATATACATCTGGTGAAGCTGTTTTTAATTGGTTAATAAATGAAGAACTTGAGATGATCATCCCTACTTGTTCACTACCAAACAGCTCAACCTGCTTACTAAAGTTCGGAATATCCTTTGGAATAACCCCTGCTTCGATTAAATCGATATTGCCTTGGATATATTCTTTTACTTCGTCGTTATTGAAGATTGCTTTATCGCCTTCTACAATTTTGAAACCTTCTTCAAGGATAGAGCGAGTTTCCATTGTGAATACGTATCCAAAAGAATCTGTTTTGTCAGCAATTTGTTTACCCCATGCTGCTAGATCTTCTTTTGTTTGTGGCGGATTATTTAAATCGATTCCTGCTTTTTCTGCTAATGATTTATTGATATAAAGAACCGGAATACCTGTATACCATGGAAGGGCATATGCACCATCACCCTGTACAGTAGAATCATAGATTCCTTCAAAATATATACCCTTTTGCTCATCTGTTAATGCCTGATTGAAATCTACTAACGCACCTTTTGACGCCATTTGATGAGCCATAACTGTATTTAAGTTAACTACATCTGGAGCTTGCTTACTTGCAATACTTGTTAATAATTTGTTTTGTACTGCATCATAAGGGAAGTCCTTCCAATCGATTTTTACGTTTGGATTTTCTTCTTCATATTTCGCAATAAGATCATTGAAGTAATCATTAAATGTTGGTTGAAGCGAAATGGTCCAAAATTCAACTGTTGTCTCTTCGTCCCCGCCTTTTGCTTTATCTGAGCCTGAATCTTTTGTTCCTGAATCTTCAGAACTACATGCAGCTAAGACACCTAAAACAAGTAAAAACACCATTGCTACGGATAGTACTTTTTTGAATCTACTCATTTTTTCCCCACCTCATTTGGAATTTTTTGAATTTTGATCTCTAATAGCAACTCTCTTTGTGTACCCCCTACTAGACTTCAAAACCCTTTTTGATTAAACGCTTTCAATAGAGAATTTTCTATCTATTAGAAATGTATCACCTTTTGGAGATTAAATCCACCTTTTTTATAAAAAAATAAAAAAATCTCCATTTTTTATTTTAATCTAACTATTCTCTGCCTCATAATCTCTTGCCATCATGACAAAATAGTAGGTAAAGGCAAGAAGACTGAAAGAGATTAAAAAAGGAACAAATCTTAAATAGATTGATAAAATCACAATCATTGTATTGATTATGATGATGAGTAAAGGCTTTAATGGTTTTCTAAAAAATAGAACAAAACTCCGAAATACTAAAGGTTTTAAACGATGCTCACCCAATATAAATAGTTTTGTAAGATAGCTAAATATCCCGAAAAATAAAAGAATCATAATGATATTAAAAGGAAGAAGAAAATTCTGTAACTCATTTGGTAAATAAAAGGAGGCGAAAATGTCTCCTATGATGACGACCGAAATAAAAAGAAGAGTCATCCAGACTTTCATCCCTTTTATTAAATACTGAATAAATAGCTTAAAAAACATTTTCCATGCAGGTAGCGGATCGTCTTCTGATGTATATTTAATCGCCCCCACCAATGCAACAAAGGCAGGGTATGCAGTTACGAGAGGAAGTGAACATATAATAAATAGAAAGTTTAATAGAACCAGATCTACTATATATTCGAGAACCTCAAATAGCTTATTATTTGAAGCAACCATGATTTTCACCTTTCTCTATTCGATTAGATTCTTGTTCAAAAAGGAGGATGAAAAGGACCCGTCTTCAACAACGCTACGTCCTGTGCAACTGTCTACACTAGCCCATCCTGCTCGTTTATAGTTCGAGGCGGTGCAGATTTGAACAGCGCAACGTATATTGTGAATACGTAAGCACAAAGAATGTTCCTTCCTTGAATCCGTTTCGCACGCCGGAAAAGTGGTTACTTTTCCAAGGAACTAAAAACCAAGCCAACGAACTTCCACTGGATGTGCCAGCTTTTAGTCGAAGTTCCTCCAGCGCTATGACATTTTCGCCAGCCGTTTTGAACATCCACTCTAGTACAATTTATCAAGAACTGATTCCGCTGTATTTTTTATCGCTCTAAATGTTTGTTCTTTATTCTTAAGAGCTGCATTTGTTGCTAGAACATCTAATAGTAAAAGCTGAGCAATCTTTGAAGAGAAAATACCACCTTCAAATGGGGATTCCTTATTTGCAGCCAACAGAATTAAATCCGCATATTTTGTAATCGGTGACCTCGCCTGGTTTGTAATACAGATGATAAACGCATTATTTTCTTTCGCAATTTCAATTGCATCAACGACGTCCTTTGTGCTTCCTGATGAAGACAAGGCAATAATTAAATCTTCTTTGCCTAATAACGAAGCAGTCATTGACATGATATGTGAATCAGAAACATGTTCTGTATCATAGCCCAGCCTCATAAATCGATGTTTGCCGTCTAATGCCGTGAATCCTGAAGAACCAACCCCGAAAAAATAGATTTTCTTGGCGCTATTAATCTTTTCGACCGCTGTCTGTATAGTAGGATCTTGGAGTAGGGCGACTGTATCATTTAAAGCACTTACATTTTGATTCGCTATCTTTTTCGCAATCACATCAAGGGAGTCATTTTCCTCAATCTTTCCATATACTTGTTCATCAACTTCCATTAGGTTTTGTGCGACAGCCAATTTAAACTCTTGAAAGCCACGATATCCTAGTTTTCTACAAAAGCGCAAAACAGTAGTTTCTCCAACCCCTACCACTTCCGCTAAATCGGTAACAGACGAATAGACTGCTTCCTTGTGGTGTTCCATTATATAATCCGCTACCTTTTGCTCTGTTTTCGTAAGCGAGTTATATACAGATGTAATAATTAAAAGAGGGTTTACGTTCTCTGTCTTTGGCATTATAAAAATCTCCTTTTTTACTACTAAAATAGTTTGAAGGAATATTCCTCCATTTTACACAAAAGAGAATATATCCTCCAACTCAAGAATACAAAATTCTCCCCGCTGGGTCAAGGGGACAGGTCCCTTATTCCACCATTTATTTACATCTTGAAGTTAACTTGTCCATCACTTATCTGTTAAAAAGGGGACTTTTTCCTCATTTATACAAAAAAAGGAGGAAAAATCCATCAAATATCGAAAGTAAATTAATATTGAATTCCCATCCCAACCTCTAAATGATTGAGCAACTGTCATTGGGATTTCAATAATATGGAGAGGAGGAACAAAATGAAATTGAAGTCTACTTTAGTCTTAGGTACTGTTTTATTGGCATTTCTTTTGCCAAATCAGACATTCGCCAATGAAAATTATGTACCAATCGAAACACTTCAGCCCGCTGTTCATCTAGAAAAGCCCGAATTAAAACAAACAGGAGGAAAACTGATACTGAGTGATTCTCCAGAAACATACTCCGACAGTGGTGCGTTTTATCGCGACTCCGCTACAGGAGAATTTCGTGTATTCTGGCATCATCAGAATACAAGTGGAGAAACTCGAATCGTCAGCCTAGCCCTAACCAATACCTCTGCGGAACCAGTAATGTTGTTCTCTAAAGGAGTTGGCGCTACAGCTAGTATTTATCCAGACGTTGCTGGGAAGGAAGCGTTAGTACAATTCCTAGAAGAAAAGGCTGAAAAAAAATACATTCAGACCCTACAGCCTGGTGAGAGCTATTTCTTGGAAACAAGTGCACCCGACGGAGAAACGGTTAGTGGGATTGCCCAATATGATGTTTATACAAAACATGGGAATCAGCCAGCCACTGTCACTGCAACGATTCTTAATTACGTAGAACGACCAGCTGACCCACTTTCTGTTGATATCTTACCGCCAGACTCACATGTTCGCGGAAGTTTTCCACACTTTGATCGTGAAGGTACACTTACGTATGATACTGCTTTAGGAAATGCCTATATTCGCCTCTCATCTGCTGCCTATGGTCAATGGAGCGATAAGTTACCGGGAGAATATGAAGAAGGTATTAGTGTTGTGGATGGAAACAAGCCGGTAATTAACAATGGGAATTATGGTGTGTTATATGATTTAGACGTTAAAGTGGAAAACAGTTTACATCGTCCACTGCAACTCTCAATCTATGATAATCCATCAGGTGGATTTGGCCATTTTGTGATGCAATGGAACGGTCACCTTAACACGACCGGCTTCCTAAGCTATGTAAATGCATGGAAGTTTGCGTCTGAAAACATTGGAGCCAACGGGAATCAATATGATTTTGTTACAAGTCTTCCAGGCGGCGCATCAGGTCCATCTGTGATTTACTTTGTTCCAGAAAACTAAAAGATAGAAAGGCTGCCATGATCAACATGGCAACCTTTTTTTGTGTCACCGGTTCAGTTGCGCCTCACAATTTCAGCTGTGGGACACGGGTCCATCCGCTCACACATTCAGTTGTGGGGCTCGGGTTCAATTGCGGCTAACGAATTCAACTGTGGGAAACGGGGACAGGTCCCCCGTCCCACCATATTTTTACAGGGACAAGGGACCTGTCCCTCCGTCCCATTATAAACTTTTTAAATATGATACTAGTTGTTCAGCCACTTCTTCTGGTATGTGTTTACCAGCATGTTTTTGAACAAATAGCTGAAGTTCTTCTAGTTTTTGGTTACCACTCGCTTTTGCTTCCTCTGCTTGCTCAACTAAGCCATCTTCTTTAAGTTTTTCTGCTGAAGCAAAATCCTTTTGTGCACTTTCTAATTGAGCGAGTACCGCTTGTTGGATACCTTTATTTGTGAAAGTAGCATTTTCAACAAATTCGATTACCTCATCAAATGTAAGTTCTTCACCAATAACTGTTACCGTTTGTTGGTGTGTTTTGAAACCATCGACAGTAACGACTATTTCAATTTGATTTTCACCTGGCTGAAGTGCAAGCTGTGCTGTGAATTCACCGTTTGATTGAAGTGTTGCTGGTGAACCATTCACTTGTACGTCTGCTTCTCCAGGTCCGACTACTTGCACTTTTCCTTGATATTCAAAACCTACAGTTGGATAGGTTTTCCCCTCATACTCTAAAAATCCTTTTAATAACGCGGAACGAACCTCATCCCCAATATCAAAATTAGTACCAACTAGGACCCTTTTTTCACGGGCACCGGAACGATCAAGTGCTGAAACGACAAATCCACCTTCAGGAATGAGGCTATTGTTATCTTCTACAGCAGTCCAGTTCCAGTTCATTGCTTGTTTTTTATTGACCATCTTAACAACTTTACCATTTGCATCAACTACTGCTTCTACTCCCCATTTATTGGTTCCTGTTGAAAGTCCAAACGAGTCAGAGTAAACATTTAAATTATCATCATTACGATTGACATTGAAGAAATCGCCAACAAAAGGACTTTCTGGTTGGATTGGATTACTGATTCCTAAAACATAATCCTTCACGTATTCCTCGTCTGCAATAGAAGCTTTAATAACAGGGAAGTTCGCTTGTGAATAGTCAAAAAGCATAAGCCCACTTGTGTTTTGAAGACCAGCTTGGAAGACTTCTCTTTGTAGGGCTGGATCTTGTACATTCACCAATGCCATTCCTGCATACAGAGGTACTTGTCCATCAGTTAAAATATTTCCTAACGTAATATATTTATTGATTTCCTGTGATGTCGTTTGGTACGTACCAATCATTAGGAAGTCTAATTTATCTGTATAAGCTGTTTGTCTATACTCTTCCCCATATAAACTCTCTTGAGGAAATTGCAAGCGAGAATCATATGAAAAGGTAGGGCTCGACCAGTTTACACCGTTTAGATAATACGATTCATACCATGAACCAACATACGCAGATAACTGTATATCTCGATTTTCACTACTATTATAGTGGTCAACTAATTCTCTTGTTTCTTCTACGTAACTATTAATGACTCCTGATCTAAACGTATACCATTCATTAATGAGCGGACCATCTACCCGGTTACTACCTTCATAATAGAAGATATCTTCTGGCCAATTTGTTAATGTTTTTCCTTTTTTATTAAGGAACTCTTCAAATTGCGTTTTAGTAAGATCGCTAAAATCAGCAAAATAATTATCATATCTTCCACGGTCTAATAAGACGCCGTCAACATCATAGTTTTTCATTACTTCTTCAAATGTTTTTAATTGATAGTCACGAACCTCAGGGTTAGATGGGTTCACAAATGTAACTAATGCACCACTTTTACCATACGTACTTTCTCTTAAAGGTAAAATTGCTCCGTTATCTTCAGAACGATAGACTTCCTCTTCCCATTCTGGATGATCATTTAAAACGGCAAATTCATTATGAGCAATAGAGCCTTCCGCGAACACGTTAAAAGAAGCATGAACCTCTAATCCTAACTCATGGCCATGTTTGATAAACTCTTCTAGTAAATCTAAATCTGGGTTCGAACCACTTCTACCTTCTGCTGTCATCTCACTTACATATGGACGATTTGTTAAATCATTCTTTTGATAGGAAGCGAATCCTTCAACACCTTTTACATCTAACACAACAGCCGTTACGCCTGCATCTTTCGCCTCGAGGAGCATATTACGTACATCCTCACTAGACTGGAATCTTCGAGCGCTTGGTCCTTGCTCAACCCAGAGAAACACTTCCTTCTCCTCTACAGATGGGTTGTCCTGATAGTAAACAACTAGAGACTTTACATCATGTAAAATATCATTCTTGTAAATTTCTACATCAATATAATTCGTCCCTTTTGCCAGTTCATACACATACTGGAAGGAACCACCTTCTTGAAGCTCTACCTCCTGCCCATTTACAAGTAATTGATAGCTTTGATCACTTTCAATGTTTTGAATGGAGCCAGAAATATCAGCCTGCGATTTAGTAAGCGTATACATTAATTCATTTTCTAAATTAATACTTGCTTTCAATCCATCACCAGTCATAAATTCTGTAATAGGAACTTCATTTCCGTTTTTCCTTAACTTAATCGTATCGCCTACTTTAAAATTTGTGGCTAAGAATTTACGGAAGTTTTTCGTTGCCCAAGAATCGTCATGAGCTAAAAGCACATACCCACCTTCTGGTATTGCTAAAGACTGTTCTTCCTCCCAAACAGGTGGTGCCCCATTTACAGATTGACTAACAACGTCTGTAACTTTATTATTTGCATCCACTTGAACAGCAACCCAGAACTGTTTCACTAAAATCTCTTTTGCATACTCAGATGTATAAAGCATGATAAAATCTGCTTTACCCTCAACATCTTCATCAATATAACTTATTGGATGCTTAAGCCCCATTGGATCAATTGAAGGGTCTAATGGTGCTGCCTCAACCTCAATCAAATCCTCACTTTTCGTTTCAGCAAGTGGTGAAACCGGAAATAAGGAAATCAGTAATAGCAATGATAAAAAAACACCTAAAAACTTTTTGACTTTCACAACCTTCACTCCCTTAATTTTGTAAGTTAATTTGGTAAGTTAAAAAAATTTCTTTACACCTCCCATAACCATTAGAAGGTAATAACCTCCTAAAAATAAAATAAGTTAGGAAAAATCCTCCTGAACTCAACATACAGAAGTACATTTAAGAGGTCAATGAAAAAGTTGAATTTTCAAATAAATAGGAAAAAGGTAATAGGACATGAGTTGGGTCGCAGGGTTAGGTCCCCTGTACCACTTCCATTAAACAAAAAAAGGCACAATAAGTGATTTTTTTAGCCACTCATTGCGCCTTATTTATTTCTCATAAAATTTTCGTTTGCAATATCAACATTTTAAGTGCCTATTTTCACACATCAAAAATACGTCCAAACAAACGATTGATTGAATTTCATATTTCATGCTGATATTGAATTAGGGTGCTAATCAAACGTTTGTTTGAAATTAAAGTTCCAGATTCACACTGAGTTAATAAAAGCGAAATTTCACTATAGTAGAATAGGGACGAGGGATCTGTCCCCTTGACCCACCGCAATCTGCGGGGCCTTTGTCCCGTTATGGGCTCTCGCTTAATATGTCAGTTAGTAGGTAACCCCCGTCGCTTGGGTTTTGTTTAGTTTGGTTCATGGCATCTAGATCGTTGAAGTGCCACCATTCGGATGCGAGTGGTGTGAGTCCAGCGTTTGTTAAATAGGATTGGAGTGTTTTCGCCGATTCATTCATTGTGTCTGCTAAAACTGCATGTTTCCATGCTGTTGGCGATGATGATGGGACAGGCTTTGTAAATGTAATGGATGCCAAGCTTAGTTCGTGAATAGGTGTTGGCATCGTATATTCTGTGTAATCCGTGATGTCGGTCACTAAATATTCACCAATGGCTATATCTTCTTTTGATTCGACTCTGGCTAAAGTTACATCAATCGCATAGCCCATTTGATGGTTCGAAATGTTTTTAGCGATAAACCAACCTGTGCTCCACGGAGCAGTATTTATGCCAGCCATTACAGCCATATCCTCATATGCAACAGAAGTCAATGCATCTACCACTGCTTTTTGAACGGAATAAGGTCGATATCCTTCATATATGACCAGCGTATCGCCATGCGCCAATGCTTCTTGTTGGGCAAGATATACCTTTTTTGACATGGAATACAAAACCGGTACAATGAATTCTTCTTTCCCAAATCTCTCATTAAAAGCTTTACCCTCATACAAAGTTTGTCCAGTTATTCCTGGGATTTCGATTCCGGACGAAACGAACTTAGAAGAATAGGTGTTGCTGCTATTATAGGCAATGGAAGGAATCACGTCGGGAAGATTAATGAAACAATACGTATGATCAACCCATCCCTCTGAAGTGGCATCTTTCACAAACCACCACTTTCCTTCTTCTTTTAAAATTGTAAAAGCTGTTCCAGCATTAAGTGTTTCAATAGTTTCCGAGTCTACATTTGGAGAAGTTTTTAGGTTTAGATCAACAGATGTATATCCTGTTGCACCATGAATCGGCAATTCCAAATCACCTTCATATTTTTCAGGAGTTGGGATTGGCTCTAACTCTTCCAGCGAATCTGTTTCTTGAACGTTCGCCACAGCTTCTACCGACTCTTCAACTTTCACATTTCCTGTAACATTTGAACAAGCTGCAAGTACCAGTAAAAATGAAATAAGTGCAAGTATCTTAGATCTGGACATATACCCGCCCCCTAAGCGTAAATTACGTATTTTATAATATATAAAACGATTAAATGTAATGGATAAAAAACATAAAATCCCCATTTTAAAAGGTTTGATTTTCTCCCACGTCTGCCTTTGTACAACAGTAACAATGGGATGGCCAAGAAAATGCCAATTTGATACGCATGATGCCAGCCCATATTCAAAATTTGCGGTATGATGTGGGCAAATATCCCGATAAGAAGAAAGCTAATAATTTGTTTTTTCAATTGTCCTCGATAAATGCCAAAAAATACGATCCACAATACGGCCACGAAGTTCCAATCTGCAGGATACGCAAGCATACAACAGACCAAAACAAGGGCTAGTTTCGCATACAATGGGAGTTTTTCACTTTTTACAATCGTCAACGCGATTAATCCCAACGCGAGGCTCCACATGACACTCGTCGTTTTCCACGGCGACAATTTAAAGTATAGTACATACGGAAAGTGAGAGATAGCTGCAAATATAACCAGTCTTTCGATATACTTTCTAATATTGGATGTGTAAAAATATCCCATCGCGATAAAATAACAAAAAATCGGTGCGACAACCCTTCCAGGAATCCGCAAAACAAAACCAGCTACCGTTTCCTGAGGGATAAAACCCGCAACAAGATGGTCAAAAAACATCGCAATCAGAGCTATGTACTTCAAAGCATTTGACGTCAAATCCCTCTGAAAAATAGTATCCTGAAACATATCCTTCTGATAAGTAGTATACTGCATCCATTCTCCCTCACTTATTGCGGGACAAGGGGACAGGTCCCTCATCCCAAATTCATCAACCACATGCAAAAAGGCACAACGAGCATTTTTATTACACTCATTGTGCCCTAATCATATTTAAATTATTGGAGATAGCTCGGTACTAAACTTTTTTCTCATACCCAGGTTTTAGTATCACGGGTTAATTCGTCTCGATCCACTATTTTTTATAAAGTTAAACTTCCTAATTATATCCTTTCGGAAGATGGAAAAGATAAAGCAGATGTACCATTAGTATTCTTCGCTAATACATTTTTAATGACTATATAAAAAAAACATAAAATGAATGGCCGAGGTGTATAGAATGACAATTGAGATTTCCGATATAAGTTATTCATTTTCTTTTGAAACTGACTTAAATATGATGAATGGCTACGGTGAAATCAAAATATTTTCAGATGAAGATTTTGAACAAGAGGAAACAATTGGAGGTATTTCATTCCACTTTTATAATGGCTATGAATTTGATAGCAATCAAGAACTCCTTATCAGCTCAGACTCTGTATCTGGTGATGAAATTTATATGATACATTCATTCTTGGAAAGTGACTTCGATCGAGGAAAAATTGTTACACTAGACCGAATAGATGTACAAGAAACTTACCATTCAGTTGAGATAGAACTGCAGATTTTAGAAGAATTTGTTGAGTTCTGTAACTACATGGATTTTGACTACATAGTAGTAATTGCAGCAAACCCGAAACATCACGATAAAAAAGGAATCGTTGAATTTCCACAATTAAAACCGTACCGCGAACTCAATTTTACGAAATTGGGAGGAACTGATAATCGATTACCCGTTATGATTAAGGTTCTAGATGAGATATAAGTTACATGCGGACAGGTTGCAAAAAAACAAAACAAGCCGCTTTTTGCGACTCATTGCGCTCCCAATTTATTAGTAATATTGTTGTGGGTCACGGGGACAGGTCCCTAGTCCCACATGCTCGAGATGCAACTCCACAAAAAAGACCAGGAACAATTTCCTGGCCTTTTAGTTCCCATTCTTCTTATCAATGGTTTCTCGTATTTTTTGGTTTCCTTCGTCAATGTATTCACGTCTTTCACGGTTCCCATTGTCAATAGATTCCCTTCGGAGTTGGTTACTTGTATCGATTCCATACCGTCTTTTGTCATTCGTGTAGTCGATCACCACAGAGCGTACATTTCGGACCGGATGGTCAAAGTCCTCGAAACGGTCCTCGAGATACTCCTGCGCCGCCTTCATCCGCTCTTTTTCACGAAAGGCCTTTTCCTTCACGCTTTCTTTTGTGTCGAAGGCAATTTTCTTTTTCTCTTCTTTTATATCGAATGCTTGCTTCTTCCCAGCTTCTTTCCACTCAAACCATTTCTTTTGAATCTCTTGATACTGGGCTCTCATATACTCTTTAAGATCCCGTTCGGAGTTAACATACGTGAACTCACCATTTCCAGCACTTGCTACTTCCTTAAGAAGCTTTTGACCCTCGTTATCGACATCAAAACCAATGATATTGACGACTGTTTGGATATCGGATGAAACGAGATCTTTCGCCTCCTTCACCGGATCGCCGTTACAAGTTTCAATCCCATCACTTACAACATAGACCACTACATCATCCGTGCCCTCTGGAATATCTCCCTTAACCATTTGCAGCGCAAGCGCGATAGGTGTCCAACCAACCGGTTTCACTTGTGATAACGCATTTTGGAAACCTGCAGCTTCAAAATGGCTATTATATAAAACTTCCGTGCTGTCACAGGACAGTCCTTTATCAGAATCACTGTTCGAGCCCTTATGTCCATAAACTCGTAATGAGATGGTCGCGTTTTCTGGGACTTGTTCCGCGAATTCCATAACGGCTTCCTTCGCAGCTTCCATCCTTGTCTTGCCTCCAACCTTTGCCGCCATACTGCCACTAGCATCCACTAAAATGGCATAGTGGGCTGTTTTTAAAGTTGGCGCATCAACAGTTTCATCCGGACGATCTATGTCAACCTCAATGGTCGAATCAAAGGTAAGGAGCGTCTCCATTTCTTGATGGTAATCCTCAGTCAATAAATACTTCAGTTCTTCCAAATACTGCTCCTTGGTAAGGTCATCTGGCAACTGGTCGAGTGCTTCCTGAACCTTTGCCTCGTCATACTTGTCACCACTAAAAACCCCCGGATGACGCAGCATCTCCTGCTCAAGCTCCGTTAATTCACGCTCGACACCTTCAACTTCATAATAGGCAACCTCTCTTGGAGTATAAACTTCCTCCGTTGGCTCTTCATCTCTCTCGGCCTTAGTTGTTTTTGCTTCCTCCGTTTTTGGTCCCTCAGGTTCAGCTTTCGCCGGCTGACTCTCATCCTTCGAACACGCAGACAGCAAAAGCACCAGCATAGCCAAACTTAGTAAAAGTTTCTTCAATCCTATTCTCCCCTCCAACAATGGGTCACGGGTACAGGTCCCTCCGTCCCATATCAAAATCACACCATTTACATACTACTACAATCAACACCCATAATTTCCTAAATTAGTAAAAATAGGTAATAAGTATTATGTGTTGATATACAAGGACAGGTTTTATATCCCTATACGGGACAGGGGACCTGTCCCTCTGTCCCACCTTTCGCCCTATTTCACCTTCACTATAAATATATTAATCTATAAATTAATACCTATATGAAGGAGGAATGGGAATGAAAAAGAAGTTAGCTTTGATTTTGATTGTTTTGATGGTAAGTTTACTCGGTTTTGTTGGAGGTGTCTCTGCACAGACGGTTACGTATCATCCGTCCTTAGTCCATAAAGATGGGGCAATGGCCTATGAGCACATGAAGTATCTGGCATATGAAATTGGGCCTAGGGTTGCCGGAACTGGAAATGAACGAAAAGCTGAGCAATACGTTAAGAGTCAATTTGAACGCATGGGTTTCACTACTGAGGTTCAGGAATTTAACTACACAAGAGGCGGAGCTATTATCTCATCATCTAACGTGATCGCCTACAAACCAGGCAAATCTAGCAAACAAGTAATCGTTGGCGCACATTATGATTCCGTTTCTGCCGGCCGTGGAGTGGATGATAATGCATCTGGCGTTGGAGTTATGCTCGAGGTGGCAGAGGTATTGAAAAAAATTAATACTCCATACTCCATCGTATTCATTGCATTTGGAGCTGAGGAACAAGGCTTAAGGGGTTCTAACTACTATGCAAGTCAGATGACAGAAGATGAAATTGAAAATACAGTTGGCATGATTAACCTTGACAGCCTAGCGGTCGGGGACCAAATGTATGTCTATGGCAGCCCAGGGGAAGATGGATTCATTCGTGATCAAGCATTAAAGATAGTTGAGAAAAAGAAACTAAATATCGAAACAAATCCTGGACTAAATCCGGATTATCCTGCTGGCACAACAGGCGACTGGAGTGACCATGCTCCATTCAAGAGGGCTGGTATTCCAATCGGATATCTAGAGTCTTCGAACTGGAAAATTGGAGACTTAGATGGATACACCCAAACGGTTAAACACGGAGGAGTATGGCATACAAAAAACGACACCATTGAATTTATTGAACAAGAATTCCCTGGTAGAATCCAAGAACACCTCTCCTCATTCAGTGTATTACTAACCGATCTACTAAAGTTCATGAACAAAACAAGCACCGCAAAATAGCACTGCAGTTTGCTTTGAGTCTCAGGTGGGACGAAGGGAAAGATTCTTCGTCCCACCTTATTTTTACAGGGACACGGGACCTGTTCCTCCGTCCTATTAATTTTTTACAGGGGCGCAGGGACAGGTTCCTCGCCCTACCAATTTTTTATAGGGTCAAGGGGGCAGGTTCCTCGTACCACCGTAAATTGAACACAGGTCCAACTTTGGAATTTTCGGGATCACTGAGCCATCCTACACACCATTCACCCAATCCAAATATTAACCAATATAAAAAAGGGGCATCACCAACTTTTGGTGATGCCCTTTTTCACCTTGTTTTGTCTATAACAATCGTAAAGGAAAGATTTTGTCCAAGGACTAGTAAACTTCGGACAAGCTAGTAACGAAATGGCAAGTTTGTGTCCGAAGGCTAGCAAACTTCAGACAGGGAAGCAACGAAATGGCGACGGTGTGTCTGAAGACGAGCAAACTTCAGACAACGAAGCAACGAAATGGCGTGATTCTGTCCGAAGACGAGCAAACTTCGGACAGAGATGCAACGAAAAGGCGACGGTGTGTCCAAAGACTAGCAAACTTCGGACAAGGTAACAACGAAAATGCGACGGTGTGTCCGAAGACGAGCAAACTTCAGACAAGCTAGTAACGAAATGGCAAGTTTGTGTCCGAAGGCTAGCAAACTTCGGACTAGGAATCAAAGAAAAAACTAGTTTGTGTCCGAAGTCTAGCAAACTTCAGACTAGGAATCAAAGAAAAAACTAGTTTGTGTCCGAAGACGAGCAAACTTCGGACAATGAAGCAACAAATAGGCGAGTTTGTGTCCGAAGACGAGCAAACTTCGGACAACATAGCAACGAAAAGGCGTAGTTGTGTCCGAACACCCCCTTAGAACTTAGACAGCTGTCCCAACTATAGCCCCTATTTCGCCAAACAAGGTATGTGCCTGTACAAACAAAATGAATTTTACATATTTTAACAGTAAAGGAGTGATTTTTATGAACTGGATTCAAGATGCCGGGCATGGTGGTAGTGACCCAGGTGCGGTGGCGGACGGGAATACGGAGAAGGTATATACACTAGAAGCTGCACTTTATGTGGACAAACGGTTGGCTGAACTAGGGATTGCAAGTGACTTGACCCGTTCAAGCGATGTTACTATAAATCCCGAGCCAAGGACCTCGAAGGTAAAGAAATACAAAAAGTGTATTTCCCATCATTTTAATGCTGGCGGAGGTAGTGGTGTTGAAACCATCCACTCGATTTATGCTAATGGCAAGTTTGAGCAAATGTTAATTGAGGAATTTAGAAAAGCTGGCTATCCAGTTAGACCACGTCCTGTGTACACACGTAAGAATTCTTCGGGCGGGGATTATTACTATATGCATAGACTTACTGGAAATTGTCGTACTACTATACTAGAATACGAATTTGTAGATGGCCCACAATCCGTTAAAATCAAGGATAAAGCATACCGAGAAGGAATGTATGAATGCGTGGTTCGCGCTATTTGTCTTGATGAAGGTGTTAAATATGCTGGACCTGGTTCTGAACCAAAACCAGCGCCTAAACCCGAACCAACGCCTGTCAATCCTCCGAAAGAAAATCTCGCAGTTGACGGTTATTTCGGGCCGAAAACAATTAGTGCCCTCCAAAGATATTTTGGAACACCTGTAGATGGTTACATTAGCAAACCATCTCTCGTCATTAAAGCATTGCAAAAATGGCTCGGCGTCACACAAGATGGCTACTTCGGGCCAATTACAATCTCAGCCCTACAAAAACGACTAGGAACACCAGTTGATGGGGTCATAAGCAAACCATCACTCGTCATTAAAGAACTGCAAAGACGTTTAAACCAAGGAAACTTGGGATAATATTGAAGGCCACAGGGGTTTCTGGTGGGTCACGGGGACAGTTCCCGCGCCCCACCATTTTTTTCCTTTTGGGATGATGGACCTGTCCCTCTGTCCCATTATCTTTCGTAGAGTTCTAATGGTAAGTCGTCTGGGTCTCTAAAGAAGGTGAATTTTTTACCCGTCACCTCGTCAATTCGCAAATCTTCTACTATGATTTTTTTGGCAGTTAACTCTTTCACCGCTTCTTCTATATCATCAACTTCAAAGGCTAAATGACGCAGACCCGCTGCCTCCGGATAACTTAGTCTTTTTGACGAGTCCGGAAATGAGAACAACTCAATTTGATAGGTATCCCCAACAGCTAAATCAAGTTTGTAAGAATCACGGTCTACACGAAACGTTTCATTTAAAATGGTAAAACCAAGCTTATTGACATAAAAGTCTTTTGACCTCTCATAGTCAGTACAGATAATGGCAATATGGTGAATACGATTAATTTTCAAAGTAACCATCCTATCCTAATAGTAATTAGTAGTTGATTCATAAATAAATAGTTGGAACTCCTGGCCCTCTATAAAACAGAGTATAATAAAAAAAGAAGTGCTTGAACACTTCTTCTGTACCCTCAACGATTAACTATTCTCGAAAATATGGTAGCAATATTAAAATAAGGATAGTATTTCATGCCAGGGCTGGAACAGTGGACCTGTCCCTGCGTCCCAAAATTTTTTATTTTATTAGGACGTATTCGAGGTCGACCAGTTTGGCGTAGGTTATGATTTGGTCTGTTGTTAATTTCAACGAGACGACTGTATGGTGACCGCCGCCGTTTTGGATCCAGGCTTTTACGCCATCTTGAAAGTTTGGCTTTACCTCCCAAAGCACACGCGCTACTGGAAGATTTGGAGCTGGGGTGGTTGGTTCAAATGCGCAAACTTCATTGATTAATAGTTTGTAATGGGTACCAAAGTCGGCCATTGAGACGACTACACCGTCTCCTGCCTTCCCATCAAATACTAAACGTGCAGGATCTTCTCGATCACCGATACCAAGTGGTGAGACAACAATTCTCGGTCTATTGCTTGCTAAGGTCGGATCGACCTCAAGCATATGAGATTGAAGGACTGCTTCCTGACCAGCAGCTAATTCATACGTGTAGTCTTCCATAAACCCCGTTGATTCGTTATGGCTCATTACCTTTAATAAGCGATCAAGTGCGGCCGTTTTCCAATCGCCTTCCCCCGCAAACCCATATCCCTGTGCCATTAATCGTTGAACAGCAAGACCAGGTAATTGCTTCATACCATATAAATCTTCGAAGTTTGTGGTAAAAGCATTGTACCCTCCATCATCTAGGAAACGCTTAATCGCAATTTCATAGCTTGCTTGCACTTTTACGCTAGCTTCCCAAGCCTCTCTCTCGTAACTGCCATAATCAAACTCATAGAGCTCTTCAAATTCGGCAAACAACGCATCAATTTCTTCTTCCTTAACCTCATTTACATATTGAACAAGATCACCTATACCAAAATAATCGACTGTCCATCCGAATTGAATTTGCGCTTCAATTTTATCTCCCTCGGTAACGCCAACATTTCGCATGTTGTCACCAAATCGAGCAACTTTTATGTTGAAACTTTCATTATACGCAACGGCCACATCCATCCAGTCTGCGATTTGTTTCTGTACTTCGGGGCGCTGCCAGTACCCGACTACCACTTTATTTTTCTTTTTCAAGCGAGCATTGATAAACCCATATTCCCGGTCACCGTGAGCGGATTGGTTTAAGTTCATAAAATCCATATCAATCGATGCCCAAGGAATACTTTCATTAAATTGGGTTGCCAAATGTAAGAGTGGTTTTTGTAACAATTTTGTTCCTCGAATCCACATTTTCGCAGGTGAGAATGTATGCATCCATGTGATGACACCGGCAACCTCATCCCGATAGTTTACTTCTTTCATAAGGTTTATAATTTTATCTGCACTAACCGCTAATTCTTGTAGTATGAGCGGATAAGGTAGTATACCACTTTCATTTAAGGCGTCCGTCATCTCTTGAGCATGTGCTTTTACTTCTGCCAACGCTACTTCCCCATATAGATGTTGGGAGCCTACGATAAACCAAAATTCTTTTTTCTCCATCTTAATCCCCTTTCCATCACTTTTGGCCGTAATATGCGTTTTTCCCGTGTTTTCGTAGATAGTGCTTATCTAAAATCCGTTGTGGTAGTTCTGATGCGAGGTCATTTAGTCCCCTTGCAAACAGGTTCATTTTCGAAACTTCATCCAAGACAACACTATTCACCACTGCGGCCTTTACATCTTTCCCCCATGTAAAAGGACCATGTCCGCGCAGCAAGACACCCGGAACCGCTAAAACATCGATCCCACGCTCTTCAAATGTTTCAATAATAACCTGACCAGTTGCTGCTTCATAACCACGATCAATTTCCTCTTGTGTCAAAAAACGAGCGCATGGGATTGCTCCATAAAATGTATCGGCATGAGTTGTTCCCATCGCCTGAACATCAAGGCCTGCTTGCGCCCAAATTGTCGCCCATGTTGAATGAGTGTGAACGATGCCACCAATTTCAGGATAATGCCTATATAGCACGGCGTGTGTCAGTGTATCTGATGAGGGATTAAAGTCTCCTTCAACAACATTCCCGTCTAAATCAACAACCACCATGTCACTTGGTTTCATCGTCTCATACTCAACACCACTAGGCTTGATCACAAATAAACCACGGTCATGGTCAATCGCACTTGCGTTTCCCCACGTGAATTTTACAAGTCCATGTTTGGGCAATTCTAGATTCGCCTGGTATACTTCTTCCTTCAGATGTTCTAACACGTTACCCCTCCCTCATTTTTGACATACAGCAAATGTTCAACAGCAGTTCGCTCAATCTCAAGTCCTTTTCTATATCGCTCAATAAACACTTCAAATCCTTCTACGTCTTCAGGATCAGGATTGATTTCGTCCCCAACCACATCGTTAAAGACTCTTCTATCGAGGAATTCTTCTAAACTTTCATCCTTGCTTTTATTCATCATATAAGAAGCAAGGATCGCCATTCCCCACGCACCACCATCACCGGCTGTTGCCATGACAGAAACAGGAGTATTCATTGCGGCTGCAAGAACTTTTTGTCCCACAATAGGCGTTTTAAATAATCCACCATGTGCTAAAATACTATCTATCGCAACATTTTCTTTCTTCGTTAAAATATCCATTCCCATTTTCAACGCACCAAAAGCAGTAAAAAGATGTGTCCGCATGAAGTTCGCTAGATTAAAAGGACTTTCCGGAGAACGAACAAATAATGGTCTACCTTGATCTAATCCCGTGATATTCTCACCTGAAAAATAACCATAGCTTAGCAATCCACCACCGTCTCGGTCTGCTTCCAACGCTTTGTTGAACATCAAACTGAATAATTGAGCAGTATCAATTTCATATCCCATCGCTTCCGAAAACTCTCGGAACAGTCCCAGCCACGCGTTGATATCACTTGAACAGTTATTCGCATGAACCATCGCAACAGGACTCCCGTTCGGGGTCGTAACGATGTCAATTTCCGGATATACGTTCGAGAGTTCTTTTTCTAACACAATCATGGCAAAAACGGAAGTTCCTACGGAGATGTTTCCGGTGCGTTTACTTACACTATTTGTCGCTACCATCCCTGTTCCTGCATCACCTTCTGGTGGACAAATCGGGATTCCAGGTTGCAATTGCTGTGAAGGATCTAGAGTGTTTGCTCCCTTTTCTGTTAAAAGACCTGCTTGTTTTCCTGATATAAAAACGGTCGGAAGAATATCTCTAAGATTCCAAGGATACTTTTTCACGGCCAAAAGTTCATCAAATTGCTGAAGCATTGCTTCATTGTAATCCTTCGTTTCTTCATCAATCGGGAACATCCCAGAAGCATCGCCAATTCCGATCGCTTTGTTTCCGGTCAGTAACCAATGAATATAGCCAGATAACGTAGTGATATAATCGATTCGAGGTACATGTTCCTCTTCATTTAAAATGGCTTGATAGAGGTGAGCAATACTCCACCTTTCCGGAATATTGAATTGAAATCGATTGGTTAAATCATTCGCTGCAGGACCTGTCGTCGTATTCCGCCAAGTTCGAAATGGAACCAGCAGCTCTCCCGTCTTATCAAAAACCAAATACCCATGCATCATCGCCGAAAAGCCAATCGAACCAATTGTTCGTAGTGTAATTCCAAATTTGCGTTCAACTTCCTGTTTCATTTCACGATAAGCCGCTTGCATACCAGCGATAACATCCTCTTGGCTGTACGTCCAATACCCATTTTCCAACCGATTTTCCCACTCATAACTGCCAGACGCGATTGTTTCAAAATGCTTATTAATCAAAACAGCCTTAATCCGGGTGGAACCAAACTCAATCCCAAGCGAAGTCTCACCCTTAGCAATCGCCAGCTGCATCTCATCATAATTCACCCTCACATCACATCCCTCCTCAAATGGGTCACGGGGACAGGTCCCTCGTCCCACCATTTTTTTCCTGGGACAAGGGACCTGTCCCTCTGTCCCAAACCAAGCGAGCACCACCTCATTGGAAGTTACCGGGAACATTTCGCCCCGCTATTTCCCTGCTCTGTTTTTGTTGTAGATATCAAATCCTACTGCGAGTAGGAGTACGAGTCCTTTGATGGCTTGTTGCCAGTCGATTCCGACGCCAATGAGTGACATACCGTTGTTCATGATCCCCATAACGAGTCCACCGACAATGGCACCGATGACGGTTCCTACGCCTCCTGCCATAGAAGCACCACCGATAAAGACGGAGGCAATGGCATCAAGCTCGAGCATGTTACCCGCTGCAGGTGTTGCAGAATTAAGACGCGAAGCAAACATTAAACCAGCTAAGGCTGCGATGACTCCGTTGTTCACAAAGACCCAGAATACGACACGCCTTGTTTTAATACCGGATAAATCCGCCGCTTTCTGGTTACCACCTGTTGCATACACGTGACGGCCCATAACTGTGTTTTTCATGACGAATGTGTAGACCACGATAAGAATGATGACAATGATTAACACCGTTGGAATTCCTTTATTTAACGCCAATTGGTACGCGAACCAGTTAATCACTGCGATAAGTAATGCCATTTTTGTAACAGATAGCCATAACGGACTCACTTCGAGGCTATATGTTAATTGTTTTTTACGGTTTCTGAACTCCATATAAATTAAGATGATTGATAGAATGACAGATAAAAGAATAGTGAGTAAGTGCAACTCCCCGGAACCAATCGAAGGTAAAAAGCCCCCACTCAGCATGCCAAATGACTCAGGAAATGGCGCAAGTGATTTTCCATCTAATAGATACAAGGTTAACCCCCGGAAAATTAACATGCTGGCCAAGGTCACGATAAAGGATGGTATCCCGACATACGCTATCCAAAAGCCTTGCCAAATTCCAATGATTGCCCCAACAACAAGCGATAGAATAATAGCCAACCATACCGGCACATTGTGATTAATCATGAGGACCCCTGCAATTGCGCCGACAATTGCAACAACGGAACCGACAGATAAATCAATATTTCCTGTAATGATGACTAAAACCATTCCAATCGCTAGGACGAGGATAAACCCGTTTTGCAAGATAAGATTGGTCAAGTTTAAAGAACTAAAGGATATTCCATCCGTTAAGATCCAAAACAGCCCTGCAATGAATACAAGTGCAATAATCATTCCATATTCCCGGATGTTGTTGCGAAATAAATTACTTAGTGTTTGCACGTTTCGTCCCTCCTGTTCCAGTCATATAACGCATGACACTCTCTTGGTTTGCCTCTTCACGACCGAGCTCACCGGTTATACGACCTTCATTCATGACATAAATACGGTCAGATAGCCCCAGTACCTCAGGTAACTCCGAAGAAATGACAAGGACACCCATTCCTTCAGCTGCAAGTTCATGGATGAGTGAATAAATTTCAAACTTAGCTCCTACATCAATTCCTCGAGTCGGTTCATCCAAAATTAAGATATCTGGCTCTGTAAAAATCCACTTACTTAAGACAATTTTTTGCTGATTACCACCACTTAAATTTCCTGCAAGTTGAGCCAATGATGGAGTTTTAATATTTAATCGTTCTCGTAAAATTTGGGCTTCCTGAACTTCCCTGTTTTCATCAATCACTGTATTCGTTGAAATTCGCTTGAGATTTGATAGAGTTATATTCCGTTTGATATCATCAATTAAATTTAGACCATATGTTTTCCGGTCCTCTGACACATAAGCAATTCCATGCTGAATCGCTTCGCTAACTGTATTTGCCTGTATTTCTTCACCATTTTTATACAACAGCCCCGTAATTTTTTTTCCATACGTTTTCCCGAAAATACTCATCGCAAGCTCTGTTCTTCCAGCTCCCATTAAGCCTGCTAAGCCGACTATTTCCCCGCGACGAATATGAAGATTGACATTGTCGATGACTTTCCGATCACGCTGCAATGGATGATAGACATTCCAATTTTCCACTTCAAAAATAGTGTCACCAATGTTCGGTATTCGTTCTGGATACCGGCTTGTCAACTCACGACCTACCATTCCTTTAATGATACGATCCTCTGATGCCTTTTCACCCTTCGCTGCAAACGTCTCAATTGTTTGTCCATCTCGTAAAATCGTAATGTTATCCGAAATACTAGATACTTCATTTAATTTATGAGAAATCAGTATGGAGGTAATCCCTTGTTTTTTCAGTTCAAGTAAGAGGTTTAATAAGTTTTCGCTATCTGTTTCATTTAGGGCTGCAGTTGGTTCGTCTAAGATTAAGAGTTTCACATTTTTAGATAGTGCTTTTGCAATCTCTACGAGCTGTTGTTTCCCAACCCCGATATCCATCACGGCCGTGTTAGGTGATTCTTTTAACCCGACCCGATCTAACAACTTTTTTGCCTCAGAAAAGGTTTCCTGCCAATTGATAATCCTTTTAGACTGTCTTTCGTTCCCTAGAAAAATATTTTCTGCGATAGATAAAAAAGGACTCAAGGCCAACTCTTGATGGATGATCACAATCCCAATTTGTTCACTTTGTTTAATATCTTTAAAGTGACATTCTTCCCCTTCAAAATAGATGCTACCTTCATAGGTTCCACTTGGATAAACACCACTTAATACTTTCATCAAGGTTGATTTTCCGGCACCATTCTCACCTACTAGTGCATGAATTTCTCCCTTTTTCACCTTTAAATTCACGTTGTCTAATGCTTTAACTCCTGGAAATGTTTTTGTGATGTTTCGCATTTCTAAAATATACTCAGACATATCCTCACCACCTCGTTAAAATCCGGAATGAAGTAATTTAGTGGTGACATGAAAATCACCACTAAATAGGGGGGTACTTATTTCACTTCGTCTTCTGTGTAATATCCGCTATCAATTAATACTTCTTTGTAGTTGTCGATATCGACTGACACAGGGTCAACTAAGTAAGAAGGAACGACTTTTTGACCATTATCATATGTCTCTGTATCATTCACCTCTGCTTCTTCACCAGCTTCAATCGATTTAATCATTTTTACCACTACAGCAGCTAAATTACGTGTATCTTTAAACACCGTTTGTGTTTGTTCACCCGCAATAATTGATTTAACAGAAGCAGACTCAGCATCTTGTCCAGTAACAACTGGTAGTGGAAGGTCAGCAGAACCGTAACCTACACCTTTTAATGCTTGAATAACGCCACGGCTAATTCCATCATAAGGTGATAAAACGGCGTCAACCTTTTCCCCGCCAGAGTACGCTTTACTTAAAATGTTTTCCATACGTGATTTTGCGGTGTTTCCATCCCAGCGCATTGTTGCTCCTTGTTCAAATTCTGTTTGACCACTTTGAATAACCAATTTCCCGCTATCAATATGTGGCTTTAGAACAGACATCGCACCATCCCAGAAGAAGTAGGCATTATTGTCATCTGGTGAACCACCAAATAATTCAATATTAAATGGTCCAGCTTCTTCCTTAAGGTTCAGTGCTTCTTCAATATAGGAAGCCTGTAAGACACCTACTTGGAAATTATCAAATGTTGCGTAATAACTTACATTTGGTGTTTCCATAATTAAACGGTCATACGCGATGACTTGTATGTCTTGATCGGCAGCTTTTTGTAATACATTGGTTAAAGCAGTACCGTCAATCGATGCCACAACCAAGATTTTTGCACCTTTTACAATCATGTTTTCAATTTGCTCGATTTGCTTATCGACATCATCTTCCGCATATTGTAAATCTGTTTTATAACCAAGTTCTTCTAATTGCTTCACCATATTGTTTCCATCATCCACCCAGCGCTGTGATGACTTTGTAGGCATCGCAACCCCGATTAACGTACCCTTTGAATCGCCCCCAGAACCTGACGATTTGTCGCTTCCACTACAGGCCACTAACGCAAATACCAAACTAATGATTAGTGCTAAAAAACCTAATTTCTTCATACATGTAACCCCTTTCATATTTTTGCTACTATTAAATTATCATTTCCGTTGATGAAAGGGCTTTACATAAAATCAAACACTTTTTATAATTTTTTAAACTTTCCGTAACATTTGTTATGAGTGCATAAAAAAAGCACCTTCTATGAAAGGTGCACGTTTTCTACATCATTCTTGAATTGCATTGGTGAAATACCGACTACTTTTTTAAAAGTGGTGCTAAAGTAATGTTGTGTATCATATCCAACCGTTTCTGCTATATCTCGGATCGATAAATCTGTTGTTTTCAGTAAATCAACAGCTTTGTTAATTCGCATTTGAGTTAAAAGTCCAACGTAGGAAATACCAAGCTCATGCTTAATCATCCGACTTAAATAGACACTAGTGATATGTAATTCATCCGCTACTCGTTCTAGCGTGAGGGAAGAATCCTGATAATGCTGTTGAATATAGGTTAGAGCCTGTTTAACAATTGGGGACATTTTGATTTGCTGTTCAACCTGCCGTTTGCATTGATCATAGATTTTATACAAATGAACAAAGTCCTGAATAAAAATATCTTCCATATGATAATAGATTGTGAGATTAAAATAGGTTTGCACGACTTCTTCTATTTTTGTGAGGAGCTCCCGGTTGAGTTGCTCCCATACACACACATTAAGCAAATGGGATTGGTCCCAAAAAATAACCGTCTTTTCTGAACCAATCATTTCTTTTACGATATTCTCTATCGCAAATAAGTACAACTGCCGGTCATTTTCTTGCATAAACGTTTGATTCAAATGATAATCGGGCCATTTAATCACGAGATATTGTGTTGGAAGAGCGACTGGCAGGTGTAAAAACTGAAGTTGCTCTCTAATCTCTTCATTCGCTAACTGACCTGCAATCCAATCCTGAAAAAAACGTTCCCTAAGCTGGACATGATTCCTTTTTATCTGTATGGTAGCTTGTTTGATATATTTCTTCTGGTTAACTTCCAGATCAAGTTTTTGTTTGAGGTCCATGATTAACTCTTCCAGTTTTCCCGGATTGATTGGTTTTAATAAATAATCTTCGACCTTTAATCGAAGGGCTGCTTGTGCGTAACGGAAATCATCATACCCCGAGATGACAACCATTTTACAGTTTGGCAATTGCTCCTTAATCTCCTCCATTGCTTCAAGTCCATCCATGATGGGCATATTTAAATCAACTAGTAAGATATCAATCTGGTGTTCAATCGCTAATTCAACAGCCTCTTCACCATCCTCTGCTTCCCCAATGACCTCCATATTGAACTTCTCCCAGTCAATAGAAGAATGGATTCCATCCCGAATAATATACTCATCATCGGCAATTAAAACCTTCCATTTACGCATGTTGTTTTCGCTCCTCTTCCCATTCAATATCTTCTTCTAAAATAGGTAACACTAACTCGAGCGTTGTCCCAACCTTTTCCTTACTCTCAATCGTAATCCCATACTGTTCCCCGAATGCAAGTACGATTCGAGCTTGAACGTTCAAAATCCCATATCCCTTCTTATGTTTCGATTCAGTTTGATTCTCTGTCCTTCTAACAGCATCCTTAAGGGCGACACGAATTTCGTGAAGCTGTGATTCTGACATTCCAGCACCGTTATCTTGAATCAATAGGCGTAAATTTCCGTTCATTTGTTTTGCAGAGACCATGATTTGACCCGGCCCCCGTCGCTCTTTTATTCCATGGTAGATTGCATTTTCGACAAGTGGCTGCAGAATAAATTTGAGAACATATAGCGAAGCGGCACGTTCGTCCACATCAATCTGATACTGTAATTTTTCACGATATCTCGTTTGTTGAATTTTTAAGTAACTTTCAATATGCTCTATTTCCTTATCGAGTGGTATCCGATCTCTTCCCTTACTTAATCCAATTCGGAACAATTTTGCTAACGATTCAACCACTTCGGCTATTTCAATCGCCTTTTGCTTTCGTGCCATCCATTGAATCGTATCAAGCGTATTATAGAGAAAATGAGGATTGATATTGGCTTGTAAACTTCTAAATTCGGCTTCTCGCTTCTGTCTTTCGTGCCTCTCCGTTAAGCGTAGCAATTCATTGATTTGTTTTAGCATTTTGTTAAAACTTCGGCCAAGCATACCAATCTCATCATCTCGTTTTTCAGTATACCGGACCCCAAACTCCCCACTTTCGGCTTTCCGCATAAACTTCATTAACTGGCGAATTGGCTTAGAGATCGAATTGGATAAGAAGTACGATACCGGAATCCCAAATAAGAGAATGATAAAGACAAAAACGACTAAATAAAACTGTATCTCCCTTATTTCGAATATGGATTCCTCGGTTGGAAAGACGCCGATGGTGGTCCAGTTCGAGTATGGTGATTCTTGAAAAATAAACTGCACCTTCTGTGAACCAATCTTCTTTGAAAACGTACCTGACCTTTTTTCATCCAGCCATTCATTTGGGATCGTTTCAATTAAAGGATCTTTGGGCTGGTAAATCGGTCTACTTTGTTCATCAATCACCGTCAAATAGCCGGTTTTTCCAAGCCGTACATCGACTAACGTTTCAGCAACCGTCCTAACCTTTAAATCGATTAAAATGACCCCTAGTACTTCCTGTGAAATTGGATCAATGACAGCGCGAACGCCTGACACCACTTCATCATTTTTGTAACTAACCAATGATGAGAGACGGCGGTCCTTCGGTTGACCAATCATTCGAAAGATCCCTTTATTTTCTACCGCCTCTTGATACCAAGACTCTTCCGTTAAATTCTCTGAAGCCGGAGCGTACAGTTCATTACTCACATACTCCCCTGCGCTGTTCACGACTAAAACCCCTGCTACTTCAGGCATTAACGTTGTAAAATTACGAAGATAGCGTTGAATCTCATATTCATTTGTTTGATATTGACCAGGTTGCTGACCATTATGATGAAAAAAGTCCTCAATCCGCTCATTATAGGAAATAAAGTAGGTAACACGTTGCATGTTGTTTATGTAGAATTCAAGTGTTTCATTCACTTTACTAATAAGCTGTAATGTATTCTGATTGACTTGCTCTTCCACAACACGCTCAACCGTCCAATTAATTAAAAAACCTAAGCAGATAATCGGGATGATACTAATAATTAAAAAATGAGAGATCAGTTTATATCGAATTGGTAAATTATTTATTTGTATGAAGTTCTTCAATTCAACCAATCCATTCCTAGAAGTTTATTGTGGATAGTAGGAGTTCACATTTTCCTTTGTAACAATGGTCACACCTGTATCCACGTATCGAGGTAAAGGTGCATTTTTTCGGTCTTGTTCATGAATGCCATGTTGCAAGTGAAACAAAAATTGCAAGGACCAGTATCCCATTTCCCATGTTCCCTGTGCAATGGTGGCGGAAATCACATCGTCCTTAATCATATCAAGGGTTCCCTTATCTGTATCAAAACTAATGATTTTAACAGAGTCTTTGAGTTTATTGGCGATGATGGTTTGTCCAACTCCAACTCCACCGTTCGCCTCCGTCACGAAGATGCCTGCCACATTCGGATTCTCGGCAATCATCGATTCTGCTACCTCTTTTGATATCACTTGATCGCCTCTCCCGTCTTTGACAGAGACAACCTCCATTTCAGGATATTCCCTGAA
Source organism: Ferdinandcohnia sp. SAFN-114 (assembly GCF_059415045.1). Classification (NCBI taxonomy): domain Bacteria; kingdom Bacillati; phylum Bacillota; class Bacilli; order Caryophanales; family Bacillaceae; genus Ferdinandcohnia; species Ferdinandcohnia sp. SAFN-114. Next base: position 28,240 of record NZ_JBPFDQ010000003.1, read on the forward strand.
AATCGTATCCTGAAATCCTTTGGTACGTTCCTGATGGTTTAACTGATTGGGGAGGGTAATCACACCAACTTGTCCCTTTTCATCTACTAACTCTGCCATTTTGTGAGCCGCCTCAACACCTGCCTTGTAATTATCCGTTCCTAGAAACGAATACGCCTTACTTTCTGGTGCATCTGCATCGAACATGACGACTGGTATTCCAGCCTCAACCGCTTTATCAATCACAGGATTTAAAGCTTCTGGATCCATTGTGGAAATTGCAATTCCTGCTGGATTCTTAGCGATTACCTGCTCGAGGACTGTCATTTCCTCGTGTACATCATATTGCGTCGAACCCCGGTATTCAATCGAAACATTTAACGCTTCTGCCGCATCCTCAAAACCTTTTAACGCTCGCTTCCAGTAATCAATCCCCACCATAAACGTGACCATTACATACGTTTCATCCACGTCCCCGACCAGCTCATTCTCATTCCAGGCACGTTCCGTCGAACTCTCCGCTTGATAGTTATATATGTAAAGAACAAACAATCCAATGAGCAACAAATACACGAAAAGCAGCTTCTTCATCTATGAAACCCCTTTCATAAAAAGAGTGATTAGTAGATTCAATTTCAATATATGCCTATTATAGCGTAACTCTTTCAAAAATTCTTATTATTTTAGAGAGAGTTATAGAATGGAGGGGTTGGGTTGGCGTTGGTAGTCGTGCTGGGCCACGAAGTTAAAATCGGCCGTTGCTGGGTCACGGGGACAGGTCCCACCTCGAAAGAAAGGACTTGTCCCACTTTTTGTTTTAAATAGGTTAGCTATAGCATATATTTGGTTTGTAATATTCAAAATAATTTGATAGGTGGCGATGAGGTTTGGAACGATCTTCAGTACAATCTCGTGCATCTCAGGTATTACATAATCAAGGTAAGGATGAATTATGGCGTTGGTCGGCAACAGATTTGGCTCATGGCATTCGAACAAGACTCATTTCTTGTCGCGAGGCTGTTGAGAGCTGTTTGGACAGAATCGAGGAAGTCAATCCAGTGCTTAATGCCCTGGTTGAAGTTCATGCAGAAGAGGCACTTGCTGCAGCTGATCAGGCAGATCTTGCTGTAAAAAAAGGAGAACTGCTTGGGCCTTTACATGGTGTGCCTGTTTCTACAAAAGTGAATGTTGACCAAGCTGGACATGTAACAACAGATGGTGTTGTGGCTTTTAAAGATAATCTTGCTGAAACGGACAGTCCCCCAGTGGCAAATCTCCGGAATGCAGGAGCCGTCATTGTTGGCCGCAGTAATACGCCTGCTTTTAGTTTCCGCTGGTTTACAAATAATGATTTGCACGGAAGAACCCTGAACCCTTGGGATAAAACACGTACTCCTGGAGGGTCGAGTGGAGGCGCTGCATCAGCTGTTGCTTCTGGGATGATGCCAATTGGGCATGGTAATGATATTGGTGGTTCTGTTCGACACCCAGCATATGCTTGTGGAATTACTGGAATTCGACCAACTATAGGAAGAGTTCCTGGCTGGTTTGGTCCTCCGGATGGAGATCAATCCTTTTCAGGACAACTGATGTCAACTGATGGTCCGCTTGCCCGTAGCGTTGGGGATCTTCGCCTTGCACTTCAAAGCATGAGTGCATTTGATCCCCGTGATCCACTTCATGCTTCAGTACCGTTAATTGGCGAACCCCTTCAAAAGCCAATTCGAGTTGGGCTTTTACGTGATATTGGTGTCGCTACTCCATCTACAGCCGTTAATCAGGCTTTGAATGAAGCAGCCGACCAGTTGACAGAAGCAGGTTATGTAGTGGAAGAAGTGAAGCTCCCTCTATTTACTGAAGCCTACAGACTTTGGTATTTGTTAGTGCTTGAAGAATTCAAATTGAATATTTCGCTTATAGAGCAGTATGGAGACGAAGGTATGAAAAAGGCTGCTTTGCATTATTCCGAAAATGCAAAAGAATGGTGGGGCGAAAACCCTGGACTAACCGACTATATTAAGGGCTACGCACGTCGCGGAACGCTAATTGTACAACTTCAGGAGTTTTTACAAGAATACCCGCTATTGCTCATGCCAGTCTCCGCAGAACAGGCATTTGAACAAGATGAGGATATCAAAAGCATTGAGAGCATGAGGCGTGTTATGGATGCACAATGGTCCATGATGGCCATTCCAGTGCTTGGTTTCCCTGCTATTTCCGTTCCTACTTCTGTTGCCGATGGTCTACCAGTTGGAGTTCAACTCCTCGGAAGACGTTTCCGGGAGGATACACTATTTGATGCTGCTGAAGTAATTGAAGCACACGCACAAATCCAAACACCGATTAATCCAAGATAAAAGGTGGGACACCGGGACAGGTCCCATGTCCCACCATATTTTTCCTTTTGGGACGAGGGACCTGTCCCTCTGTCCCTACAATTTTACTGTTTTCTCGTCTTTTGTTAGATGCAAATTATCAACCGCTGCCTTCTCAATTTCTATTCCTTTTTTATAGCGCTCAATAAATACTTCAAACCCTTTTACGTCTTCAGGATCAGGATTGATTACGTCCCCAACCACATCGTTAAAGACTCTTCTGTCGAGGAAGTCTTCTAAGCTTTCATTCTTGTTTTCATTCATCATATAAGAAGCTAGAATAGCCATTCCCCACGCGCCACCTTCTCCGGCTGTTGCCATGACAGAAACAGGCGTATTCATGGATGCTGCCATCATCCTTTGTCCCACTACAGGCGTTTTAAATAAACCACCATGCGCCAAAATACTATCTATCGCAACATCTTCCTGCTTAGTCAGAATATCCATTCCAATTTTCAATGCACCAAATGCTGAAAATAGATGTGTACGCATAAAGTTTGCTAAATTAAAGTTACTCTCTGGTGAACGAACAAACAATGGTCTGCCGTGTTCTAATCCGGTAATAAATTCGCCTGAAAAATATCCGTAACTTAGCAATCCGCCACCATCTGGGTCAGCTTCCAATGCTTTGTTGAACATGACACTGAATAACTGATTGGTATCAACCTTATACCCCATCGTTTCCGAAAATTCACGGAACAATCCCATCCAAGCGTTAATATCACTTGAACAGTTATTGGCATGAACCATCGCAACAGGACTACCGTTTGGCGTTGTGACCATGTCAATCTCGGGATATACTTTTGAAAGTTCTTGCTCTAATACAATCATGGCAAAAACAGAGGTCCCCACTGATACGTTTCCTGTACGTTTTCTTACACTATTTGTCGCAACCATCCCTGTGCCTGCATCACCTTCAGGTGGACAAATAGGAATACCATGCTGTAAATCATGTGATGGATCTAGAATTTCAGCTCCAACATCCGTTAATTTCCCGGCATACTCACCAGAGATATAGACTGGAGGAAGAAGGTCTCTTAGCTTCCAAGAATATTTTTTCTCGGCAACGAGTTCATCAAATTGCTCGACCATTGCTTCATTATAATTTTTTGTTGCTTCATTAATCGGGAACATACCAGAAGCATCACCAATCCCAATTGCCTTGTTCCCAGTCAATAACCAATGAATGTAACCAGATAATGTTGTAATGTAATCAAGTTGTGGTACGTGATCCTCTTCATTTAAAATCGCTTGGTATAGGTGAGCGATACTCCATCTTTCGGGAATATTATATTGAAAAAGATCTGTTAATTCTTTAGCTGCTTTACCAGCATTTGTATTCCGCCACGTACGAAAAGGAACGAGTAGCTCTCCCGTCTTGTCAAACGCCATATAACCGTGCATCATGGCAGAAAATCCAATAGAACCAATCGTTCGTATCGTGATTCCGTATTTTCGTTCAACTTCTTTTTTCATTTCGTGATAAGCTGCCTGTAAACCAGTAGTTATATCTTCTAGGTCGTACGTCCAATAGCCATTTTCCAGACGATTTTCCCACTCATAACCTCCAGATGCAATGGTTTCAAACTGCCTATCAATTAGAACCGCTTTAATCCGTGTCGATCCTAATTCAATCCCAAGAGAAGTATCTCCATTCATAATCGCTTGCTTAATGTCTACCTGATTCGCTTTCATGTCACATCCCCCTCCAGTAACAATTTCAATGTGTAAATAGGATTCCAAAAGCGCCAATTATTGGGTCAAGGGGACAGGTCCCCTGTCCCACCCTATTTTTCCTGGGACAAGGGACCTGTCCCTCTGTCCCATTTAGTTGTTTACTTTTTTGTGTTGGCCATAGTATGCGTTCTTGCCGTGTTTTCGTAGGAAGTGTTTATCTAGTAAGTGTTGGTCAATTGCTTCTAGTTCCGGTGATAGACTTTGAGTATAGTAAGCAAATTTCGCAACTTCCTCCATGACAACCGCATTTTCTACAGCTTTCATTGGATCTTTCCCCCAGTTAAAAGGACCGTGGTTATTTACTATAACTCCTGGAATAGAGGCTGGATTGATATCTTTAAATGTTTCTACAATGACTTCCCCTGTATTGTGCTCATAGTCATTGTCAATTTCAAACGGAGTCATATGTCGTGTACAAGGAATGTCTCCATAAAAGTAATCAGCATGTGTTGTTCCATATGCAGGAATCGCCCTTCCTGATTGCGCCCATTTTGTACACCATGGTGAATGGGTATGCACAACCCCTCCTATTTCAGGAAATGCCTTATATAAAACTAAGTGTGTCGCAGTATCTGATGATGGGTTCAGTTCACCCTCAATGATATTTCCTTCAAGATCGATTACCGGCAAATCTTCCGCTTTCAAATCTTCATAAGCAACGCCACTTGGCTTAATTACTACTAGGCCTTTTTCTCGATCAATTCCACTTACATTTCCCCAAGTAAAGATGACTAAGTTTCGTTTTGGCAGCTCAAGATTTGCTTCTAACACTTTTTGCTTTAAATCTTCTAACACAATCATTCACTCCGTTCTATAAAGAAAACTCGGCAAATGCCGAGTCTTCCTTTATTCTTTATTATCAATACTCGCGACATATACTCTAATGTGTTATAACAGCTAAATTAAGGTTTTAATAATACTTTAATTGCTCCTGGATTATGTGCCATATCCATAGCTTCAGCAAAGTCTTCTACATTGTAGCTATGTGTAACAATACCTTCAGCTGTTAATAAGCCACGTTCAAATAGGTCGATTGCAATTGGGTATGTGTATGGTCCTAAGTGAGACCCTCTAATATCCAATTCTTTTCTGTCCCCGATAACGCTCCAGTCAGTAGTTACTTCTGATCCAAATACGCTAAATTCGATAAATCTTCCAAGTCTTCTTACCATTTCTAGGCCTTGTGTTACACCACTTGGATGACCAGTTGCTTCAATATATACATCACAACCATAACCGTCTGTTAAATCTTTAACGATTTTGATTGCATCCTCTTTTAATGGATTAATGACAAGGTCAGCGCCTAACTTTTTCGCAACAGCTAGTCGGTTTTCATTTCCATCTAGTACAATTAATTTCTTAGGTGTTTTTAATTTAATGAGTTGAAGCATACATAATCCAAGAGTTCCAGCACCTGCTAACACAACTACATCTTCAAACTCAATTGTTGCTCTTTGGATGGTATGAACGGCACAAGCCATTGGCTCAACTAATGCAGCTTCTTCAGGAGTAACTCCATCCGTAATTTTATAAATAGTTGCTGTTTCGCTGAATTTCATATATTCAGCCCAAGCTCCTTCAGCAATGTCTTTTTGGAAACCATAAATGTTATGAACATCACACATCCAGTACTTACCTGTTTTACAGAACTTACATTTTCCGCACGGATTAATTTGGTCAGTTGTTACGCGATCGCCAACTTGTACTCCGTGTTTTTCTGCAGCCCCCACTCCTAATTCAGCCACAATTCCGTAGAATTCATGTCCTGGAATAACCGGTGCTTTCATCCAAGGGTCTTCTCCGCCCCAATACATTGCAGAACCATGATATGCCTTTAAATCACTACCACAAATACCACAAGCTTCGACTTTGATGATAACTTCCCCTGGTCCAGCCTTAGGAACTGCAACTTCCTCTACTCGATAATCCTCTGGACCATGTGCTACTACAGCTTTCATTGTTTCTGGTAATACTGACATTGTTCTACATCTCCCTGTATGTTTAGAATTTTAATAGATTAAGTAAACTTACATATTGTTAACGCCAGTGCTTAGCATTCTAGTATATTAGTCTTTTTGACGAGTACTACTATAGTAGATCGCACCAACGATAATCACACCTTTAAGTACACGTTGTACATATGGCGATACACCCATAAGGTTTAATCCGTTACTTAATACACCTAATAGAAGAGCACCTAGTAACGTTCCAAAAATATGTCCTCGGCCACCCGCAATGCTTGTTCCACCTAATACAACTGCTGCGATTGCATCTAACTCATACCCTTCCCCAGCCATTGGTTGTCCGGAAGAAAGTCTTGAAGTCATGATCATTCCACTGATAGCAGCTGTCACACCACTGAATAGATAGACAAACGTTTTGATACGTTTTACTTTTACTCCAGATAATCTTACTGCTTCCTCATTACCACCTAATGCGTAGATATAACGACCAATTGGTAAATGGTTCAAGATTATATAAGCTGCGATAAAAACAAGAATCATAATGACTGCAGGCATTGGAATTACCCCAAATAGATAGCCTCTACCGATAAACGCATATGATGATGGCAGACCTGAAAGCGGATATCCACCTGTATATAAAAGGGCTAAACCACGAGCCGCCTCCATCATTGCTAATGTGACGATAATTGCCGGGATTTTCGCATATGCGGTAAACAAACCATTGATATAACCTAGTGCAGCACCTAAAACAATCCCAATTAATACTGCTACAATTGGAGGTAATCCAGTATTAATCATCATACCTGCAATTATGGTCCCAGTAAGTGCCATTACCGATCCAACGGATAAATCAATACCGCCTGTTAAAATAACAAAGGTCATCCCTACAGCGAGGATCCCGTTTATTGAAACCTGTCGAACAATATTCGAAACATTATCTGCCGTTAAAAAACTTTCTGCTGCAATGGAAAAGAATATACATAACACTAAAAATCCAATCAGCGTTAGCATCTCTGGGTACTTAAATATTTCCTTAGCGCTAAACCCTTTTTTCTTGTAATCTAATTCACTCATCCTTCAGCACCACCCGTTGCGTAATACATTACTTTTTCTGAAGTTGCTTCACTTCCCGGAAGTTCTCCCTTAATTTTCCCCTTATGCATAACAAGAACTCGGTCACTCATCCCTAGAATTTCAGGTAATTCTGAGGAAATCATAATGATAGAAAGTCCTTCGTCTGCTAGTTTTCTCATTAGTTTATAGATTTCTTCCTTCGCCCCTATATCAATTCCACGGGTAGGTTCATCGAAAATTAACACTTTACAATCGGTATTCAGCCATTTTGCTAAAACAACCTTTTGTTGATTTCCCCCACTCAGGTTTTTTACTAACTGTGAGCTGCTAGGTGTCTTGATCAATAAGTCCTGAATGGATTGCTCGACAATTTCGTTTTCTTTCTTCTTATTAATAATTCGTACGAAGTTGGTCAAATCTCTTAAAATTGGAATACTAATATTGTTTTTAATAGATTGGCTAAGCACGAGACCTTGCGTTTTTCTACTTTCAGGAATTAATGCGATTCCATGTGCTAGTGCATCTGTTGGATTCTTGATTGACACTTTTTGACCGTTGATATATACATCTTTCTCTTGTGCATCATCAGCGCCAATAAGTGCCCTTACAACCTCTGTTCGTCCTGAACCAACAAGACCAGCAATTCCGATGATTTCACCCTTTTTCAGGTTGAATTGAATATCATGAATCTGTTTATTTTGCATTCTCTTAACTTCTAAAAATACTTCCTCATTTCCTGTTTTCACTGGCTTATCAGGAAACGCATTGACAATCTCACGACCTACCATCATTTTGACAATGTCTTGTTTAGTTGAATCCTTCACTTCACGGGTTCCTACAAACTCACCATCCCGTAAGCAGGTATAGCGGTCGCACATTTTTAGAATTTCCTCTAAGTGGTGCGATATATATATAATGGTTACACCATCAGCTTTCAATTTGGCGATTAATTCAAATAACTTATCAATTTCTTTTCCTGTTAAACTAGCTGTTGGTTCGTCGAAGATTAATACCTTTGTATCAATTGCAATCGCTTTAGCAATTTCGATAAATTGTTGATTTGCCACACTTAAATGTGCGACAGGTTTATTGATATCAATATCTGCATCTAGCCTTTGTAATACTTCCCTTGCTTCCTTACGCATTTGTTTTCTATTTAATAACCCATTTGCTTGCCTTTTCTCACGACCTAAGAAAATATTATCCACACCACTTAAGTAAGGAATTAAACTAAATTCCTGGTGAATAATACTAACTCCTAATTGTTGTGCTTGCTTAGGATCTTTGAATGTGACTTCTTTTCCATCTAAACGAATTGTTCCCGAAGTAGGTGAGTAAACACCAGATAGAATTTTCATCAATGTTGATTTTCCAGCACCATTTTCCCCAACTAATGCATGCACTTCACCACGTCTAATAGTAAAACTAACTCCGTTTAAAGCTTTTACCCCAGGAAATTCCTTCGTAATATTCTCAATCTCTAGAATGTTATCCATAGCAATCACCTTCCTTCTTACACATATTTAGGAGAGGCGCTATGCAAGTTTGCAAAAGCGCCCTATTTTGTTAGATTACCAGCTAAAGTCAGCTGCGTTTTCTTTTGTTTGTAGTTCTACATCAATTGGAACTTCAGTTGGTACTACTTCTGCACCCCAAAGTTTAGCCAAAGCCATACCAAGACCAATTCTTACTTGGTCACGTGGGAATTGAGCAGTCGTTGCCTTGAATGGTCCACCCTTTGTGATTGCTTCAATTGCTTCTGGGTGTCCGTCAACACTATAAATCGCTACATCTTTACCTGATGCCTCAATTGCACCTAGAGTACCTAATGCACCTTCATCATTTACACTAAAGATTGCATTTAAATCTTTATTTGCTTGTAGCATGTTTTCTGTAACCTTCATTGCTTCAGCTCTATCTTGTTTACCGTTTTGCTTGTCAACAATTTCGATTCCTGGAGCCTCTTTAACTGCATCTTCGAAACCACGTACACGCTCTAGAATAGGAACAACTGGAATACCATCAAGAATTGCAACTTTACCTTGTCCACCTAAATCTTCTACCATTTGCTTACCAGCTAAATACCCAGCATCATAGTTTCTGGAGCCTACGAAAGAGTCAATAGGACCTTTTGCTTGAGCGTCAATAGCTACAACGATAATTCCTGCTTTTTTCGCAGCTTCTACTGCCCCTTCAACACCGTCACTGTCAGTTGGGTTGATTAATAAAATATCAATATCCTTTTGGATCATGTCATCAATATCATTAATTTGCTTTGTTACGTCATGTTGAGCGTCAGCAATAAATGTTTCTGCACCAATCTGTTTAGCCGCATCTTCAAATGCTTCTTTCATTGAAATGAAGTAAGGATTGTTCATTTCCTGGAAAGACATACCGATTTTAATATTTCCTTTTTTTGCTTCTCCGCCTCCATCACTTTCGCCACCAGCGCTGCCTTGACTTGAGCAACCCGCTGCGATGAATAGAAGTAAAACGAGTGAAAGTACAACGAACTTTTTCAAATGTTTCATTGGTTAGTTCCCCCTATTTTTTAGTAGAAATTTAGTAAAATTATATTGTAAACAGAATGAATATAAAGCGGTTACATCTTTCTTGAGTCAGTCTTGTTAACTTGTCATAAACCAGAGATCAAGTAACGTGTTACCATCTCTATTCCATCCCCATCACAACCACTTGGTTAATCAGCTAGTTCTTGAAACATCACCCCTTTCAATGGATTGAACACGTTTGCATTTCTTGTAAAAAACAAAAGGGTGCCTTAGACACGTAATCCTAGTAAACTCTACAAAATGAGAGAATAACAGATTAACGTATATAAGGCACCCATAGCCATTATAAATTTTATACCAGCCATAAGTATAAAATTTATCGTATATGAAATTTGATTGTAAACGGTTGTAATTTTCTATACCAATCATTAGTATAGATTTCAACTAACCTTTAAATTTGTAACGTTATTGTAAATTTAGTATATTTCCTTAAAATCGAATAGTCAAGAATTTTTTTCTCTATTTTTGATCTGAATGGAATAAAGAATCCGCTTCAATGAGCTCTTTCGCAATTACAACTAATTTCTTGTTTTTATCTCGACTCATTTTCTGTAACCGTTTCATGGCCTCTGGTTCTTTCAAGTTCATCCGCTCCATCATAATCCCTTTAGCTTTTTCAATATATTTACGGGCTTCTAATGCATTCTTAGTACTTTGCAACTCTTCCTGTAGCTTCTTAAATTCCTCAAATTTAGCTAAACTTATATTGATGGCTATTTTTAATTCTTCTATATCAATAGGTTTTAGTAAATAATAGAGTACACCCTCTTCTGTTGCTCTATTAATTAATTGTTCGTCATGATAACCGCTTACAATAATACTCGGGATAAATAAGGTTTTATTAATCTCTTTAATGGCATCAATCCCATCAAGGTTAGGCATATTAATGTCCATAATAACAAGGTCAGGCTTTTTTTCTAATGCTAATTCAACTGCTTTTTCCCCGTCTGTTGCCACGCCTACAACTTCGTGACCAAGGCTTTCTACATAAGACTTCGTCGCCATTAAAACCAAAAATTCATCCTCTGCAATCATAACTCGTAAAGACTGTAACAAAGCTATCACCACCCTATTTATTCATTGTTATATCCACAAAGAAGCATGTATTTAAAAGTTCATTTATCTACCTAAAGTATATAGAAATCAGTCTAAAAATGAAAGCGAAAACAGTCGAAATTTGTATTATATTATAAATATAACAAAGATTACTAGTATATAACTACTTGAAATAAAAAGTTGGATTTGTCGTATTCATAAAAATGATTTATCATCAAATAAGGTAATTAAACTATTTTAAAATAATAGTACCTTCCATTTTAAAAAACACGGTTTTCTTACGATTGGGGGTATATGCTTGAGTGAGTATATTTTGGAATGTAATCGTGTAACATTTAAAAGTCCTGATGGAGATATAGATAACCTTAGCTTTAATCTAAAATATTCTGAAATACATGCTTTTATCCTAAAGAATAGTTCTGAGCAAAAGGTGTTCGTACAGGCACTTAAGAACATAGTAGAGAAACCAAGTTTGAATGGTGAAATGAAAATAAAGGGCAAAGTGCTAACGAATGATAAACATGTAATAAATAAAATTGCTATTTTACAACAAAAACCGTTGTTGATAAAAAACTTTTCTATCGCTGAAAATCTTAACTTATCTAGTTTGCCAAGACGGAGATTTCTTCCCTTTGTCGATTGGAAAAAAGTGAATAAAAGAGCAGAAAAGGTGTTAACCCTACTTGATTTTCAATTTGACTATCGGAAGAAGATAAAATACCTCTCGGATGAAGAAAGAAGAATCGTTTATATTGCACGGGGCTTTATGCAGGATCCCGAAGTCCTTGTGATTCAAGAACCAATGGAAGGTCTTTCTGATAGCAATGCTTCAAAACTATATAACACAATGAAGCAATTTAAGAATGATGGCAAAAGTATAATCTACATTACAAAACAATGGGAGGATGCGTTAAAACTTGCCGACCGAATAACCGTAGTAGCCAACGGAGAAATTACTGCTGAAATGACAGCAGATGAAGCAAAAGCCGATCCTCAAAAATTACTTAAAAAAATTGAGAATTACAATTTTAACGATAATGATGAGTATAAAGACGAAGAAACGCAAACGGTTCTTGACGCTGTCTTTAAGGCCGCCGAATTTCTTACATCTGAATATGAGTTGAAAGATGTTTTGTTACTATTAGCGAAAGAAGTTACGAGAGTGATGAAAGCTGACAGCGGTTCAATTAAATTAATTGATGAGATCACATGGACGATTATTGATGATTACGAATATAAAAATAAACAAAACGTCAGCGCTCAACTAACGCAAGATGCCATTTTACAGATAGCGAAGGGCAATGAAGTCTTTTACGCAAATAAGAATGATACGTTCTATCCCACTTTGTTTGAAAAAGTTGAGAATGTCAAAACAATTATCTGTATTCCCGTTTTGATACGTTCCCAGGTAACGGGACTTATTCAGGTTTCCTATGAAAACTTATATGTTCATTCAAAAGAGGAGACGAAATTCTTATCAGCACTGGCACGACATGCAGCAATTGCAATTGAAGATACAAGATTATTGGGGAGATCCGCGCTTCTCCAAGAAAGCCATCATCGAATTAAGAACAATCTACAATCAATTGTTGGATTGATTTCCTTACAAAAAGTGTTTGTAACAAACAATCCGGAGCAACCTGTTGATGAATTACTTGATAGCCTTATTTCACGAATCAAAAGCATTGCCTCCGTTCATAACCTTCTATCAAAGGACAAATTAGGCAGGAGTATCATTAATGTAAAACAAATTATCGAGTCTATTATTCACATTATCGATAACAGTCCCAAAGTAACGATTCAACTAGAGCTTGATGATATTTTCATTCCGTATAATAAGGCTACATCAATCGCACTGGTAATTAATGAGTTAGTGATTAACTGCTTTAAGCATGCATTTGCTGATGATGATATCGGAGAAATAGTAATCAAATGTAAGAGGGTAGATCAAACCATCTACTTATCAGTTACAGATAATGGCCGTGGCTTCCCAGAAAACTTTGACATGACCAAGTCTGCATCCTTAGGATTATCCATCATCCAAGGTATCGTCACCAGCGAGTTCCAAGGTCAAATGAGCTTTGAAAGTAAAAAAGGAAACACACTCGTTGAAATTAAACTGCCAACAGAGCGGATTTTTCTGCACCAATAGATGGTGCCACTTTCAGTTTGGCAACTTGCTGGGTTGGGGTGGTGGGTCACGGGGACAGGTCCCTTGCCCCACCCTATTTTTCCTTTTGCGACAGGGACCTGTCCCTCTGTCCCAGAGGAAGCTTGGATTCTTGCTTTTTTTGAATTCTGAGTTGTCTATGGCCCCTTATCTTTGAAAGGAAATTGGTCCTAATCAAGTTCGATTAATACTTTATTCGTATTGTACATTTTGGCTTGGAAATAGTCTGGGACTTTTTCAAATCGAATTTTTTTAGTAATGTAGGTGTCAATATCAATATTACCTTGATTCATGCAATCAATGACATATTGGAAATCCTCAATTGTTGCATTTCTGCTTCCCATTAGAGTTAATTCTTTGGCGTGAAAATCCGGGTCATTAAAAGTAATTTGATCCTTTATAAGGCCTACATATATAAGCTTTCCGCCATGTGAAACGTAATTGAAGGCGCTCATCATGGAATGCTTGTTTCCAGTTGCATCAAAAACAATTGCAGGTAAGTCACCCTCATTTATGCTCGTAAGTTCTTTAACAAGTTCAAGCTCATTTCCAGCAATTAATACTTGGTCACACCCCGTCCATTCCTTAGCAAAAGCTAAGCGTTCTATACTAATATCCATCATGATTGTTTTCGCCCCTTGCAGTTTTGCAAACCTTGCAACGCCAAGTCCAATTGGACCTGCTCCAATAATCAGCACACTATCCCCTTTTTGTATTTGTGCTCTTCTCACTGCATGAGCTCCTATACTCAAAGGTTCAATGATTGCTGCAGCATTTAATGACAGTTCATTTACTTTTAAGACATGGCTCCCAGGCAGTACTAGGTATTCCGTCATGCCCCCATCAATATGTACTCCAATCACTTGCATTTTTGTACAACAATTTGTTTTTCCATTTTTACATGCAATGCATTCACCGCAATGCATGTAGGGAATAACCGTGACTTGATCTCCTATATCAAGAGTTTGCACATTTCCACCGACACTTTCCACAATCCCTGAAAGCTCATGACCAAGTATTCGGGGGTATTGAAAGAAAGGCTGGTTTCCTCCATATGCATGTAGATCCGTACCACAAATCCCGATCCTTTTCACCCGAATCAGGACATCCTTTTCCCCAAAAGATGTGGGTGCTTCCCTTTTATGCATTATCATTTCCCCAGGATTTTGGCAAATAATCGTTCTCATCTTTTCATATCTCCTTCCAATAGATTAAGGACCTATCCCATATAGGCCCTTAATTTGTCTAGAATAGTGTATTTGGTAGAAACATAGAAATTGCAGGAATAAACGCAAGCAACAGTGCTACAATTACCAACAGTAGTAAAAATGGCCAGCTATGCTTCACAAATTCCTCAACTTTTGTTCCGGTAATTGAACAAGTTGCAAACATGATTGTCCCTAAAGGTGGTGTTAAAGTCCCAATACTAATACAAACAATAAAGAAAATCCCAAAATGAACTGGATCAATTCCATACTGCATTAACATCGGCATAAATAGTGGTGTTAGAATAATAATTGAAACGTTTCCTTCAACAAACATCCCTATAACTAGAAGGAATAAAAGGACTACGATAAAGAACATAATGGTAGAAGAAACATTACCAACCATAAACTCTGTCATTCTTTGTGGTACCTGTTCCAAAGTTAGTACCCAAGCGAACGCAGAACCTGCTGCAATAATAATTAAAATGGATGCTGCTGTGTGTGCTGTTTCTAGCAATGCTTCCATTAACTGTTTTATCTTCATTTCACGATACACAAGCATTCCAAGTACTAAAGCATACAATACCGCAAATGCTCCCGCCTCAGTTGCACTAAATACACCAAAGCGAATTCCCCCAATGATAATAACAGGTAGAAGTAGGGCTAATAAGGCGTCTTTAAAACTGAGCAAAAATTCTTTAAGTGTGATTTTGTCTTGTTTTTCCGTTTCTAGGTTATGTTTTTTGGCATAGAAATGGACGTAAATCATAAAAGATAAACAAAGAACGATTCCAGGAATGATTCCAGCCAAAAATAATTTACCAATTGAAACGTTTCCTACATAACCATACATAATTAATGCAATTCCAGGTGGAATGATTGGGGTAATTAATGAAGTTGATGCTGTTAATGCAGTAGAGAACGACTTTGAATAACCCTTTTTAATCATTTCAGGCACTAGGATTTTTGATTGCATTGCTGCATCTGCAATATTAGAACCGCTCAAGCCGCCCATCAAGGTACTAAGAATAACGTTTACTTGAGCAAGACCCCCAGGGAGTGGTCGAGTAATTACTTGAGCAAATCGAAGCATCCTTGAAGTGATACCTGTGTAATTCATCAGAATTCCAGCAGTCATAAAGAAAACAATTGCTAGCAATGGTACAGACTCTACCCCACCAATCATTCTTTGGATGAGGACCATCGTAGAAAAACCATCCGAGAAGAAGAAATAAAACGCCGAAGCAACAATCATGGCAAATGCGATAGGAACATTAATTAAGAATAATATCAGAAGTACGATTAACATGAGAGTTAAGGCCATATCATGCTCTCTCCTTTTTCTCTGGATTGGTTTGGAAAGAACGAATTAGCTTAATGGTAAAATGAATAGCTGTTAAAAACCCTCCAATAGGAACAGCAAGATCAATATAGGTGTAGCTAATTCCTAATACAGGAGTTACTTTGCTTCCGGCTTGAGAAGCGAGCTCAAAACCCCAAAATATAAATATGTATATGAGTACAAAATAAATTGCCGCAGCACCTATGATCGTACACACATTACGAATGGCTTTCGGCATCTTTTGAATGAAATAATCTACTCCGATATGCCCATCTCTTTTCATTGCAGAGCTTATCCCTATAAAAACGAGCCAAATAAAACAACCAAGTGTTATTTCTTCTGCCCACGAGATGGGGCTATTTAATACAAAACGACAAATAACATTAATAATCGTCAAGAACGATATTACCGAAATTGCTATAACGGATATGATATCATCAATTGGGTTAAACCATTTTTTAATCATTATCTTATCCCTCCTGTAATCTAGAATAATTAATTATGAGAATAAAAGATTAGGAGACTTCCGTACCTGACGTAAAGACTATAAAGCCATACTGAGAAAAGGTAATAGCTTTTCTCAGTATGGAACTAATTAGGAAGGCCTATTTTCTAATAATTCTAGAATTCTATCGTATAAACCAGGAGTCCATTCTGGAAACTCTTCATATACGCTTTGAACTTTTTCCTTAAATTGTTCTACATCAACCTCGTGTATTTCAACGCCCTGACCTTTAAATTCATCTAAAACGCTCTCGGTTTGTTCTTCTAGTACACCTCTACCATAATCTCCAGCCTCATCACCTGTTTCTTTGAGAATCTGTACTACATCTTCAGGTAGGGTTTCGATAAAACTTTGTCCAGCAATCCAAGTTGTAATGAACTTTTGATGGCCTGTAAGACTGAGATGTTTTGAAACTTCCTGTGCCTTTACACCTTGTAGAACTGGAAGTGGATTCTCAGCACCATCAATAAGTCCCTGTTGGAGGGAAGTATATAAATCCCCTAGTGGTGTTGGAGTTGCTGTTGCCCCTAAAGCTTCAAATGTTGCAATCGACATTTGGTTGTTAGGTACACGAATTTTCATTCCATCCAAATCCTCAGGTGTTGTAACTGGATCATTAGTTAACAGGTGACGCTCACCGTAAACAGTATTTGTTGTAACAATATGAATCCCCTTCCCGTTTAAAGCTTCATGGAGTTCAGTAAACCAGTCGGTTATTGTTAAATATAACAAGTCATCAACACTATCCGTAATATACGGAGCAGTCAGAATCCCAGCATCTGGTACATAATCCATTAGGAAATCATATCCCGCCATAACAATTACGTTGTTCCCCATAGTTGCTTGTTCAACAACATCTTTTTCAGATCCTAACTGGGAACTTGGGTAAAGCTTTAATTCAATTTTTCCATTACTTTTTTCCTCAGCTAGTTCTTTCCACTTTTTCGCTAATAAGTCAATTGGCTCCCCTGGCTGATTTCCATAAGCAACGTTTATTGAAATTTTTTCATCGCTGCCTTTACTATCACCTGAACCTTTTTCGGAACTGGAACTTGAGTCTGAAGAGCAAGCAGTTAAAAAGGCGACCAACATTGCAACAACCAAAACAGACATCCATTTAGATCTTCTCACCATACGATTACCCCTTTTTCTTATTATTCATTTTTAAACAAGTAAACTTGTAATCTCTCCTGAATCATGTAAAATGTGACATTACACTTTATAGATTAGAAGGTTGGTCCGATTCTCCAGATGCCAAAATCATGTTGTTTTAATATTTCAGCCTTCGTTAATTTCCCGGAACTAACTAATGCAATTTCGTCAAATATTCTTTTACCAACTTCTTGGACCGTTTCTGTTCCTTCGATAATCGTTCCAGCATTGAGGTCCATATTGTCACTCATTCTTTCAAACATACCTGTATTTGTTGAAATTTTAATAACTGGGGCAATCGGTGAACCTGTTGGTGTGCCTCTTCCACTCGTAAACAGGACAACTTGGGCACCACCAGCAACCATACCCGTTAATTGTTCAATATCATGTCCTGGAGTATCCATCCACACTAGACCTTTTTCTGTTGGCTCTTCGGCGTAGTCTATTAATTCTTTAAGCTCACTTTTCCCAGCCTTATTTGCTGCTCCAAGGGACTTTTCTTCTAATGAACTTAATCCTCCGGCAATATTTCCAGGACTAGGGTTTCCAGTTCTAATATCCACTCCCATGAGAATAGAGCGATTTTCCATTGCCTCAATAACCTCGTATACCCGTTTCGCCACTCGATCATTTGCTGCTCGATTTGCCAACAAATGTTCTGCACCAATTAGTTCTGTCGTTTCTGCTAGAATGGAAGTTCCGCCTCGTTCTACAATCATGTCACTAACGGCACCTACAGCAGGGTTAGCAGATAATCCGGAACATGCATCAGATCCGCCACATTCCGTACCAATAATTAATTCACTGAAATCACATATTTCCCTTGGTTGGGCGGAAGCCTCTTGAACAAGCTTTGCAGCTGCTTGTGCTCCTTTCGCAATAGTAGTTAATGTGCCTCCATGGTCTTGAATCGAGATGGTTACTACAGGTTTTCCTGACTTAGCGATTTCTGCAGCAACGCTTCTGGCCTGATGTGTTTCACAGCCTAACCCTAAAACCACAACTCCATATACATTTGGATTTTTTCCTAAACCTACGTACGTTCTAAATGTTTGTTCATAATCAACTCCAACTTGTGCACAACCATGTTGATGGATAAAAGTCACTGTTCCATGAACTAGTTCAGTAATCCTTTGGGCCGTTTGTGTTGCGCAAGTAATTGTCGGTAAAATTAAAACGTGATTTCTCACCCCTACCTTACCATCTGGACGACGATATCCTAAAAACTTCCCTTCATTATTTAGTTCCAATTTGGTCACCTCTTCCTCGTGTTCCTTCAAGATTGTGAACATGTACATGCTCACCTTCTGCTATATCCCTAATCGCTTTGCCAATGATTTCTCCATACTTTAAGATAGTCTCTCCCTTTTGGATTGACTTAATGGCGAATTTATGGCCAAAAAGTATTTCGTCCTTTAATAGAATCTTCTTTGATAATTCACTAGAAAGTTCTACATTAACCTCTTCATTTTGAGGAATATCTTGCAGTGAAACTGCAACACTATCTGTCGGTTGCATAACTAGTGTTCGGTATTTTTTCTCGCTCATCTTACTCATCCTCCTTAGTGAAGGTATTAATGTTAAAAAATAGTTTAAAGACCTCTTACGTACACGAGCACAAGCTTTTAGTTTTCATTTTTTTACAATTACTAGGAATTTCTATGTAATTCGTTTGGTATTGTGGTAGTACCATAGACGCAAAAAAAATACTTATTATATTTAATCAACTCTCCTCCTTGGGAATTTATTTTGATTAACGAAACTACCGATAAAACGCTTTCATATAATGAAAAGGTTCTGTGGTAGTACCAGTAATTTGATGTTACCACGTAGTTTTTCCGTTTTCAACAAATTTTCAAATTTTTTTAATTAATTAATATATTTATATAAATAGACACAATTTCATTTCCTTTCTATTCTTCTCCGTTTTATCCACGAACTTTTCACATAATTCCTAATCATTTTAATTCTATTCTTGCTTACAATGTGGTATTCTGGTGGTACCAATAAAAATTTCATTCACTAAGGGTGTTGTATATGGTAAAAATCAATCCAATTAAAAGAGTAACTTTAACTGAGCAAATTTTAGAACAAGTTGCATCATGGATTATCTCAAACGAATTAAAACCTGGAGACAAGCTTCCAAATGAGAGATTATTAGCAGAAGAATTCCAGGTAAACAGAGGACGAATCCGAGAGTCTCTGAGAGCCCTTGCACTTATCGGCTTAATAGAAATCAAACCAGGTGAAGGCAGTTTTGTAAGCGCTAAAGAATCGGTACTGCCCGCTGAAACTATTCTTTGGATGTATCATGATGAAGTGAATAATTTAGAGGAAGTTTATGCTGCAAGGAAATTAATTGAGTCTGAGGTTTATTTAGAAGCAGCTGATCGCATGACAGAAAATGAGATTACAGTACTAGATGATATTATGAAGAAATTAAAAAACACCCCAAAAAATAACAACGAAGAATTTCAACGGTTATTAGACGACTTTGATCTGTATATGGGCTCATGTAGCGGCAATAAAATCTACAACAAGTTAATGCAAACAATTGTCCATCTTCGCCATCAATCTATGGTAAAAATCTTAAATGTCCCTGGTGCACGTGAGAACAGCATTAACTCTCGTACAAAATTAATTAAAGCCATTAAATTACGCAATCTTGAAGAAGTAAAGGAAGCTATTGATTTAAACTTTACAGGAGCAAAGAAATTTTATAAACAATAAAATAAACCCAATACAAAAATAAGACCAGAATCATCTGGTCTTATTTTTGGGTCACACGGACAGGTCCCGTAACCTACCATATTTTTCCTTTTGGGACGAGGGACCTGTCCCTCTGTCCCATAAAAAGACAGAACAATTCTGCCTACAATGGAGCATTATATGCGGTATATTATGGGGGAATTTAGTGGGCAGTTGAAAGACTGGCATTAGAGTTAGAAAATATTCGTAGTAGAAAGATTCGTCTTATTAGGTAAAAATGCCAAATCGTTTAAAATCAAACGAGCTTATGATTTCAGTACTTTATCTGGATTATAAGTTCTTTTTAATGAATATGGTTTTATATTCGTATACATATTCCCAGCTAATCGGCCAACTGGGTTTAACTTTTCAAAATCAATTTTGAAATTACCTTGGTAGATTGTATCATCTATATCAAAGTGAACCACCTCTGCAAGGACCATATTACTATCCTTTACCTGAATAATGCGATCTAGCTTGCATTCCATTTTAATAGGAGCTTCCTTGACGGCTATACCATCAATAACTTTGGCAGTAGCTGGAGTGAATCCTACTTCTTCAAACTCACTGATTTCCGGTAAATATTCCGAACCGGCATTATGAACTTGTTGGGCCATTTCAGCATTAACAAGATTGATGACAAACTCCGAATGTTGTTCAATATTAAGGACAGTATCCTTCTTTCTATTACCTTTCCTATTTCCAACCGAAAACATAACCATTGGTGGGTGGATGACATTGAAGAAACTGAATGGGGCAACATTGTAAATGCCTTCCGCACTTTTGGTGGAAACGAGGGCAATTGGCCTAGGGACAACCGTTCCGGACATTAATTTATAGAGCTCAGTTGGAGAACAGTCCTTTGTATAGATCTCCATATTAGCTCCCCCCTAACTATTATGTATTTCAGTCCCATATATAGAGTATTATCGTTCAAACCTTCATTTTCGTTCGTACTTAACTTATTAAACCTTCAAATACTCCTAATAAATCCGTAACTTACAAGAGGCCAAGTCACGAAAGAGCGCATCTACATCTATACCCTTTTCCAGACTAGAACCTCTTATTGTTACAACAATTGATAATCCAGCTTTATTTATCAGTACGATTCTATTTTTTCTAGTAAAGCAGGATGTTTATTTAACTAATTTGCTTCACTTCAACATTACTTTCATCTAAACTGACGCGTTCGATGTCCCAAAACGTTGACGACATGCTATTGCGTCGTACTCATAAATCCACTCAGCACTAATGCCAACAGCATTCGGATTCTGATTTTGCCTTTCACGCATTTCAAGATCACGCTTGCGTTGCTCCTCCGGGGATTCCAGATGATAGGTACGTCCTCTTTCACGGGCCTGTAATTGCACATTTCGGGTCCTATTGCGGCGCTCTGCTTCGTATGCGTCTAACGCCACAGTTACTTTCCTTTCAAAATAATCTAGGGCTTCTGCAAGAACATATGCATCTTCTATCGCCATCGCTGCACCTTGAGATAAGTATGGAAGCATTGGATGTGCGGAGTCTCCAAGGAGAGTCGCATGACCTCGGGACCACTGATCCATAGGATTACGGTCATACAAGCCCCACTTGAAAACTTGTAGATTATCTGTTTGTTTGAACAGATTAATCAAGTCAGGATGCCACCCTTCGTACGCATCCAAAAGTTCATCAGTTGTACTAGGTTCAGTCCACGATTCTTTCACCCACTCATCTGTCTCTTTGCAAGCTACAATATTGACTGCTTTACCACCTTTGACATAGTAAGTAACCACGTGAGCTCTCGGACCAAACCAAAAGTTCACAGACGGATCAACGAAAGGGAGGGGATGATTTTCGACCGGAACAAGGGCACGCCAGCACATATGCCCAGTAAATGTTGGAACATCCTGGCCGAACAATGCGCCCCTGACAGCAGACCGGATTCCGTCTGCACCAACAATGAGGTCTGCTTCGAATTCAGTTCCATCATCAAACACTGCAAGTGCCTTATCACTCTTTAATTTCACGTCTACACATTTCACATTAAACGTAATACTATCCTCTGGTATACCTAATGCTAAAATACTGTGAAGGTCAGCACGATGTACATGATAGTACGATGCACCAAACAGTTGTTCAAACGTACCCTTTAAGGGAGTTCGAAATAATTCTTCACCTGTTTCTCCACTTCGTCCAACCATCGCTTCTGGTAAAAAGCCAACCCTCTGAATGGCATTTTCCAAACCAAGAGAATTCAGTACTTTCACAGCATTAGGTGTCATTTGGATTCCGGCCCCAACTTCTCTAAACTCTGTTGCTTGTTCAAACAAGTGGAAGGAAATCCCTCTTTGTTGTAACGCGCGCGCTAAAGCTACCCCACCAATACCTCCACCGATAATACCGACAACTAAAGACTTTTTCATCTTTTACATCACCTCAATATTATTTTTGAAAGATAAAAATCAGCCAAATACCCCTGTTCATCCTAAATAAATAGATTGGATTTTCTGATCGTTTCTTAAAGCTTCACATTCTCCGGATAAGACACAACGACCAAGTTCAATAACATAAGCCCGATCGGAAACATCCAAAGCTAGTTCTGCATTTTGTTCAATTAGTAGTATCGTTGTTCCTGCCTTTCGTAGGGCAATAATAGAATCAAAGATCATATCAATGATTTGTGGAGCCAGACCTAGGGATGGCTCATCAAGCATTAGGAGTTTCGGTTCCCCAATCATAGCACGGCCAATTGCTAACATTTGCTGTTCCCCACCGCTCAAACTGCCCCCTAATTGGTTTCGGCGCTCTTTCAAACGCGGAAAGATACTATAGATTTCCTCTATTCTGGATTTAGTTACTTTTCGTTTGAGGAAACCTCCCAGTTTCAAATTCTCTTCCACGGTTAATGTAGTGAAAATCCTTCTTCCTTCTGGGACTTGTATGATTCCTCTGGAAACAATTTGATGAGGTGGTAGTCGAGTAATGTCCTCTCCATTAAAAATAATGGTTCCTTTCTTTTGTTTTACAATTCCACTAATTGACATCAAGGTGGTGGATTTACCTGCCCCATTGTTTCCAATGAGACAGACAATCTCCCCTTCATTTAAGGTGAAGTTGATATCCTCAAGTGCCTGTGCATTTCCGTAAAAAGCTTGGAGATTTTCAACATTAAGCATGCTTCTTATCTCTCCTTCCCAGATACGCTTGAATAACTTCTGGATCACGCACCACAGCAAGAGGCAATCCATCCGCGATCTTCTTTCCAAAGTTTAGAACAGCCATATGGTCACAGATCTTTGTTAATAAGTTTAGGTCATGCTCTACAATGAAGATTGTGATACCAAAATCATTACGTAAACGAATAATCAAGTCCTTTAAATTTTCTCTTTCCTTAAGGTTTAGACCGGCAGCAGGTTCATCCAAAAACAGCACTTTCGGTTGAGAAGCAAGAGCTCTGGCAATTTCCACTAGCCTGCGATGTCCGTAAGCAAGATTTGCACATAAATCGAACGCTTTATCTTCCAAGCCGACCAGCTTCACCAAGCTCATTGCAATGCTATAAGCCTCTTGTTCCTCATGATGAAACTGCTTATTTTGCAATAAAGCTAAACCAATATCATTTTTAATCATGGTCGAAGTTCCAACCATGACATTCTCAACGACTGTCATACTGTTAAATAGCTTACTAACTTGGAATGTCCGAACCATCCCCATTTCACCAACGTAATGCATCGGCTTGCCGCTGATGTCCTTGTCCATGAAAGTGACTTTACCAATAGTCGGCTTCTCTACGCCTGTAATGGTGTTAATAAAAGTTGTTTTACCCGCTCCGTTCGGACCAATTAGACCAAATACTTCACCTTGCTTTACTTCCAAATCCACATCATTAAGAGCAACCACACCTCCAAACTGCTTTGTAACATGATCCATTTTCAATATGGTCTGATTTGTATTAAACGGTTGGGACAAGTAATTTTTTAAGTTCAAATCCAATTTCGTGTACTTGATAATGGATTCCATCGTCTGTTTCTTGAATTTTTTCACTAGGCCATATAATCCGTTAGGCCAGAAAATCATCATTACTGCAATAAAAATTCCATAAATGATAGGACGGTAAAGTGGGATTTCCTTTAACAATTCATTTAAGAACGTAACCCCGAAGCCCCCAAGAAACGCCCCGAAAAATGAACCAAGACCACCTAGTACGACCATAAGAACAACGGTTATAGATTCATGGAAGGAAAAGGGCTCAGGACTGACGAAGGCATACATATGTACCATGACACTTCCCGCTAAACCAGCCCAGAAACAACCTAAGATAAAGCCTTTGATTTTTGTCATTCCAATGTCGATGCCCAGTGAGGAAGCAGCCATCTGGTTATCACGAATAGCACGGAAATTACGGCCAAGCCTTCCTTGAGTGATTCGGATAACAAAGAAAAATTGAACCAAGAGAATAAGAGAGGCAAGAATAAAAAATTCTTTCTTTGAATCTACTACCCAACCGAAAATATTCGGAAATGGGATACCTGGAAGTCCATTCCACCCTCCAGTGAGGCTGCCTCCGTTGGCAAATATAATAGTTAAAATGATATTGAATGCTAGAGTTGACATGGCAAAGTAGGTTTCATTTAACTTGGCCATAGGTGATAAAATGAGTGATGCTAGAGCAGCAACAACCCCTGCTGTTAAAAAGGCAAGGACGAAATTCCAGTCATAATGATAGGTTAAAATAGCTGAAGTATAAGCCCCGATTCCAAAAAAACCAGCGTGAGCTAAACTTACCTGTCCTACATAGCCAAAGATTAACTGCAGTGAAACGGCAAGGATGGTATAGATAACTGCTTGCGAGAGTAAAGACAACATATAATTCGACTGAACAAAGAAAGCGAGTAACGCTAAAATCGCTAAGGCACCGATTAATGTCCCATATTTCTTCACTACGGATTGACTCATGCTGTATCCCTCCGTTGTTTAATTCCCAAAATACCAGTTGGGCGAAATAACATAACTGCGATTAATATCACATAAAGGATTAAATCACGGAACTGCGAACTGATCATGGTACCACCAAAAGCTTCAATAAGCCCAAGTAAGATGCCACCAATAACAGCACCCGTTACATTTCCAAATCCTCCCACAACAGCTGCGGCAAAAGCCTTAACCCCAATAGTCCCCATATCATAAGAAGCGTAATAGATAGGTCCAAGGAGCACACCAGCTACCCCTGTTAATCCTCCTGCAATAAGGAAAATGAAGGCGATGTATTTATGGTTGTTTATCCCTAGTAACTGAGACATAATCCGATCGTCCGCAATCGCCCTCATCGCTTGCCCGAGACGTGTATAGCGGAAAAAAATCTGGAAGACTACCATTACAATAATACTTAATACAATAACGAGGAAGCTCATTCCGGAGATTTGTGTTACACCAATATTGACTTGGCCCTGCGAAATATTGTTTGGATAGCTTAAAGGCTCAGCCCCCCATATCAAAGCACCTAATTGAGGTAGGCTGATTAAAATTCCTATGCTGGCAATCAGGACATGAACGTCCTGACCGCCTCGCTTTTGGATTGGATGAAAAATAAGTGTGTTTGCTAGATAACCAACGATACCAGCAATTAACATTGCTAGAATGATAGACACATAATAATTTGCCGAAAAACTGCTGATAACTGAATATCCTACTAATCCACCGATCATCACAAACTCGCCAGTACCAATATTCAACACTCCAGATGACCGAAAAATCAAACTGAAAGACATGGCGATTAAACTATAGATACAACCAACAGCTAGTCCGCTTACTAATATATCTAAGTACACGATATCCCCCCTTAATAGGATCCTGGTTCGAGTGTTTTCTCCAATTTTAATTCTCCATTATCCCATTTGATAACATAGATTGGTTTTGTTGCTGATCCATCAGAATTAAAGCTTGTGATACCTGATGCTCCTACATAGTCTTTGATATTCAATAATTCTTTTTGAACCTTCTCCTGGTCTAAGCTACCAGCCTTTTCAATCGCACTTTTCAGAATATAGACAGCATCATACCCATGAACCTGATAAACGTTCGGATCAATTTTGAATTCAGTCTTCCACTCTTCAATGAATTTTTTTGTTGCATCTCCAATGGTTTCGCTTGAAATATACGCTGAGCCGATAAATGTATTGTTAGCAGCATCTCCTGCAATCTCCAGATATTGAGGATTCGACATAGGATTGGTTGCAAAAATAGGTTTGTCATATCCATTAGCTCTCGCCTGCTTTGCGATTAAACCACCATCTGCTGCGTATCCAGTAAGAAAGATAGCCGCATTAGGATATTCACTAATTCCTTGACTAATATAAGAATTAAAATCCTTTGCATCAACTGGATATTTAAATTCTTTTACAATCTTACCTCCATTTTCCTCATACTTTTCTTTGAATGCCTTTAAAACGCTCGTTCCATAGGCATCATCCCGAACAAAGACAATCATTTCTTTAATGCCCATTTCATTGGCTGCATAATGAGCAGATGACCAGCCAAACTGGTTATTGTTTGCCAAATTAACAAAGAAACGAGGGTCTTCTGACACGACATCTGGGTCAGATGCAATAGGTGATACAGCAATCATATTATTTGCTTTGACCTTTGCTACTTGAGATAAAGCTACCGCACTACTTGATCCACTTATAACAAACTTAATGTCACTGTTCGCAAATTTATCAATGGCCTGCTGCCCTTTGAAGGGGTTTCCTTCATCATCATCTTTTACAAGTTCTACCTCTTTACCATCTATTCCACCGTTTTCGTTAATCTCATTGATCGCATATTCTACAGCTTCATAAGTTGGAATCCCAAAAGCAGCCGTGGGACCACTTAGCCCGCCAACATATGCCAACTTTATACTCGATTCATCTCCTGACGTACCACTACTTGAACAACCCGTAACAATTGCAATCAACGATAAACATACAATAAAGGACCTCAGTTTTAACATATTTCTCCCCCTTTAAATCTATTATTTTGTTCACATAATCTCTAATTAAAAAGGTGACACCTGTTCTTTTGTAATGGATTAGGTACCGCTATTCTTCAAAAGAAATAGGTGTCTTTTTCTGCTATTTTTAATTTTCCAAAAATTAAATTGATAGATTTCTACAATATGAAACAGCCTTACCTTTTCGCTAATTGCGTATTAACTGGTTGCATTTCTTCAATAACAACGTCCCCATCTTTAACGATTAATTTGCCATCGAGATATAATGTGCAATTTTTCATTGGCAAATCAAGGTGACATGGAGTATCATTGCTTCCACCTAATTCGGAATTTGGACCTAACGAGAAAAGAACGTTTCCGTAAAATGCACGGCCATCCATACCAAATACTTGATCATCGAAGGCTAAACTATGCCATTGTGCTCGTTCATTTAATCCCCAGCCAATATGAGAGATCGCATATGCCCTTGGGTCATTAAAGCTTTCCATATAATCTTTTATGAGCATAGCGTCAAAACCGCCCTCTATATTTGTCACATAGCCATCTTTGATTGTAAAGGTCACTTGCTCTTGTAAATATCGATTAAACGGAAATAAGATATCTCCTTTATCCATAACAACAACACCGTCAACACCACCATCGTTTGAGGTAGCTGCTGCAAAGCAACTTGGGAGATGGTCCCATCTTCCCGGCTCATCAGCAAAAGCATACTCTGTTAGGATCGGATATTGTCCTAATTGATAGGTAACATCTGTCCCCGCCTGGTTTGTCACTCTTAATTCCTTTGCATTTTTTAGAAGATTAGTTGCGTATAATACTCTGTCCTTGTCGCTTTCTTTTGGAAACATTCTTTTAATAACATCAAAAGGTTCAACTACTAGTAAAATTCGGACGCCTGCTTCTTGCAGTTCCAATTGTTCTTTTGAAAACAAGAGAAGCACTAAATCTATAACAAGGTCGGCCTTTTTCAGACATTCAACAGCGACTCGATTATCTGTTAACGGTGTGATACCAAAAGACCCTTCAGCTCCACGATTATTAGGAGGAAGTTTTAATTCAAATGCATTTGCTCCGATTTGAGAAGCAGCCGTCAAAAAAGCCTTTGCATAATCTGCTCGAATGTCACCAGAAGTTAGAACTGCCATTGTTTCTGTAGGCTGTAACTTACATAATTCAAGTTCCTTTTTAAAAAGCTCTACCATTTCATCAAATTCTACTGTCATTTTAAAACACCTCTCCCATTTAAATTAAATACTTTATCAACAAAAGATGTAATATATTTCGCTGTTTCCACAGGTGCATCCTTATATACCATATGTCCAACATCTTTGACCAACACTGTCTCCATCGATGGATTTATCGACTTCAATACTTGTAATTCATTTTCACGGATTGTATCTCCATGTTCTGCAACTAATAGTAGGGTAGGAACCGAAAGCATTTTTACATGCACTTGAAATGGCTCTTTCAGTAATGATTCGTATGATTGAACAATTGCTTGGAAACTATTATTTCTGTATTCCTCTGCTCTTTCTGAAAGCTGTTCTTCAGTAAATGCAGGAAAATAACTACGGAAAACATCCATCTCTCCTTGATCAACAGCCTCTTTTTGCTTGATAAACATGGAGAGCGGATTCGGATAAACTTGTCTTTGTCCAGGTCCGTTAATTGGTGGATCAATTAATACAACTCCAGAAATAAGGGACGGGTAACTGCTAGCGAACGAAGCAGCGATTCTAGCCCCCATTGAATGTCCGACTAATAATGGAGGGTGAGGGTTATCAATAATTGCATTGATAACATTCAGTAGGTCTTCAGAATAATCTTGTAGTGTGTATCCATCTTTAGGGACATCTGAAAGCCCTCTGCCTCTTGGATCCATGGATAAGAGATAGCAATCATCAGGCATCCTATTTAAGATGTTTCGAAATGAATAACTGTAACTCGTTATTCCTGGGAGAAAAATAATAGGAACTCCCTCTTTTTTTCCTTTTGTGATGAGGTGAATTTTTGCATGTAGCCCTTCTACAAATAAATCTTCAAAAGAATCACTATGATTCATTATACTAGCCCCTTCCTACGAAGACTTTCTACGTGTATTTATGTGAAAGTATATGAAGTGAATGATATTTTAATAGAATCCTATATTCCTACTTTTCTTACCTTGAGAAAGGCAGCGTTACATCTGATAATCCTTTGTGACTTGCTTTTTAAATTTCGACATATTTTCAATGACTTCACTTGTCTTTAGAACATCCGCGTATTTTTGACGAAGGTCAAATAGACTTTGTTCATGTGATGCCCTTGAGCGATCCCCAACAGCATCTTCAACAACTATTGGTCGATACCCTAATTGCAATGCATCAACAGCTGTTGCTCTGATACAACCGCATGTTGTACAGCCAACAATAATGACAGTATCAATATTGTTCGCATTGAGACGAGCAATGAGATCTGTCCCGAAAAACGCTGAAGCGTATTTCTTTACAATAAGGCCGTCACCAGATTGGAAGTGTAACCGAGAATCGACTTTAACTGCTTCGGTACCAGAGATTAATGTCTCTAGTCCTCTCATTTTCTGATACCAAATACCAGAATCCGCGAGTGACTCATCATCATAAGAGATAGTCGTAAAGAATACTGGAAGTTTTAACTCATGCATGACACTTAATAATTTATTTGTCTGTTCAATTTGTTGCGTTAAATCAGATCCCATCGGCATGGTTGGGTCTGTAAACCCCTTTATCATATCTACTACGATTAAACCAGGCTTCTGGCCAAACCCTAATAATTTTCCAAAACCTTTTTCTTTAAAAAAGGTTTCATCGTCTAAATGCTGTATCACCAGGCTCCCCCTCTTCACCATCAAATTGTTCCTTACATTAATGATTGAGAAAAAATAATAACTCCCGCATTTTTACGCTTATTCTCCCCCTTCCTTTGTAGAAACCCCTGCTAATAGATTTCCTGAAAGTAGTCTTCCTGCATTTGGTACATAGGGATCTATATTTAATGTTTTAAGAATCTTGTAAACTGTCGCTACAGAGGCTGAAAGAACGGGCTTACCGATGTTGTCTTCCACGATTTGGATGGCTTCTAATGAAGGCATTTGAACACAAGCTGATAATACAACCGCATCTGCTTGGCTTATATCTAAATTCTTCACTATCTCTACAAGACGTAATGGATCTTGGCGTCCAACTTCAAGATTATCGGGAATTTCTAAACTAATAGAGTCCGTAACTTGAATTCCGCTTGCTTCTATATATTCAATCACTTGATTTGTTAGAGGCTTCATATATGGGGTAATAATGGCTACTTTTTTTGCTCCTAATTCCTTTATCCCTTCTACAAGGGCTCCTGCGCTACTAACTACTGAAGTAGCTGCACCATTATCCTTGGTCTTTGTAAAAAGACGCTGTTCGGATTCTTTATGGTACCCAGGTCCTTGGCACATAATAGCAACCAGACACGCGTAGGCAATTACATCACATCTTGCATCTGAAAGTTCAACTGCACATCTGTCACTTTCAATGTCCATTGATTTTAATTCTTCTTTTGTTACCTTTTTCATCCGCATTCGACTTGAATGAAATGTAAATGTTGAATCTGAAACGATTTGTTGTCTCCTTTGAAGCATGGCTGGTATTTCAGTTTCCATTGTTGTGTTAGAGCTAGGAACAACTAGCCCGATCCGGTAGTTCTTCGTCACAAGTTCACACCCTTTTGATCGTTTTATTAAAATACCTATAGTTAAGCGATTTTGTCATATTCACTCTTCTTGTGGTGCTTTGTTTTTATTATTTCCTATACAACTTCCGTTTTTTACGTTCTCTCTCCCCTCCCATTTTTTTAGATTTCTAATCCAATTACTTCTAAAATTAATTAAACTTATCAAAAAACTTTAAACTTACCAAACTTACCAAACTTGTTAATTCACATTTTACTCTACACTTTCAATGGTGTCAATATTAAAACTAAATAAAATTTTCAGTAAATTAATGATAAAAAAACTGTGAATGGTTTTCATTCACAGTTTACTAGACCTTTTCATTCCTTTTATAGTTTTATCTAAACTAATCACATCTGCATATCTTGCGTTTAAATCTAACAAAGTTGAGTTCTGTAACGTCTGATTCCGATCGCCCACAGCTTCTTTCGGAATAATAACTCGATATCCTTTTTGAAGCGCTTCCACAGCAGTCGCTCTTATGCTTCCACTTGTCGTTGCTCCTGCCAAGATGATTGTGTCTATTTGTCTGGTTTGCAAAAAATCATTTACTTCGTTATTATACAAATCCGTAATATAGGCCGTAGGATTAATAAGATCATAGGGGTAATCTCTAAATTCTGGGTGAATCTGGGTCCATGTGCTTTGATGATCTAAAATTTGAAGCGATGGGAATTTCTCACTCCACAACCTAGATACCTTATTATCAGGTTCATAAACCGTTTTGCTAAAGATAATTGGCATCTTATGATCGAAGGCGACTTCAATCAACTTCTTAACAGAAGAGAATTGATTCTCGAGTTGAATAGATAATTGGGAATGCGGATCGGTGAAACCATTGGTCAAATCTCGGATTAACAAGGCAACCTTATCCCCAAATCCAATTTGTCCCGAAAACCCCTGATTCGAATAGAGTTGCTGGATTTCATCCAATATATATCTCCTCTGACCACCAGGTGTATAGATAACCTTTAATCCATATTCTTCAATATAGCCGTTCTTCTCCAATCTACGTAATGTACTTGGCGAAACACCCAATAGTTTTGATGCTTCAGATATATTTAAAAGATTCTCATACATCTCAATACCTTCTTCCATCGTATTCTTTTTATTACAATATTAAAATGATACAAATGAACATCTTTATCGATAAACAAGTATTCATCTCTGATTAGCAAGATTACAACTTCAACATTTCTACCAAAGTCTTTGATAACTTCCAAACTTACCAAACTTACCAAATAGTATATCATATTATTTCACTTTTTCTCTATAATTCACAAAAAATACAAAGTATCTGGTTCCTTTTTTAAGGAAGCAACTAGGTATTTATATTACAGACCTTTTCAAAACAACCGAGAAACCTAACCCTGGTCTCGAGTTTTCAACAATTACTTACCAGTATATGGCGAACAGTTTAGTATTTTGGAATTTCTTATAACTTGTGAGGCCTTTGAAAAGGATGGTCATAGGATTTTAAATGGGGTAATCTTGTTGGCATACAAGATTAGTTTCTAGGGGGTGTATAAAGAATTGGGATGAGGGACCTGACCCTCTATCCCACTTAAAGCAGAAAGATTACAAACGGGATTGAAATCAAGCTAAGTAAAGTTGTGACTAGTGTTGTAAATGATATTAAGTCTGGCTTGCAATCGAATTGGACGGCTAGCATGGTTGTGTTAGCTGCGACAGGCATCGCGGCCAAGAGAATAAAAACGTTTTTGATTATGTCGCTCACTGGCATGATCTGAACTAAAGCTAAGGCAAGAAGCGGTGATACAACCATACGTAGGATTGTAATACTACTAACATATTTCAAATTAAATTTTTGCGGTTTGATTTCAGCCAATTGCATGCCAAGGATTAACATAACAATTGGAATGGATGCATCTCCCACCATACTTATTCCACCTATTATTGTAGATGGTAATGGTATGTTCAAAATCTGAAATAGAATCCCCAATATAGCTCCATACATGACGGGCATTCGTATCAACCGAATAAATGCACCTTTCATTCCAGTTGAGGTGTCCCCACCGAGGGATGCAAGAAAGATACCCAATGAATTGATTAAAAATGCATGAATCACCATAATAATGATGGCATAATCAAAGGCCAAACTGCCGAATGCAAACAAAGCAACTGGGGCTCCGTAATTCCCGCTATTCGGAAAAATACTCCCAATCTGCAAAGCAGACATATGAGGTCGGTCTACCTTTAATAGTTTTCCAGTCAAGAAGGTTATACCCACTAATAGAACAGTAAGCAATACTGTAAAAACAAACATATAAAAATAATCGGCATTTAGTTGATTGGTATAAAACGTATCAAATGTTAAAAAAGGTAATAACAAATATAAAGACAGTTTTGAAATAGATTTAATATCAAATTTGAGGACCTTTTGACCAATAAATCCAGCAGTGAAGATAAGGAATGCAGGTAAAACGATTAATAATAACTCCATCTGTGATTTCCTTCCATATTTATACTAATATCTTATTCTAACATAGTGGAGCAAGGATCGGGTTGGTCACGGGGATAGGATCCGTAAACTACCATAGTTTCCTCATAGACTTCCCTATTAAAAAAAGCCCGATTGTACAGATTACTCCATAATCGGGCCATTCATATTCTATTATAATATGTGATTTAAACCCATTGTTTTGGGACGAGGGACTTATCCCTTTGTCCCTAGCAACCTTTTACGAAGACGGTTTTGATTGCTGTGTAGAATTCTTTTGCAGCTTCTCCCTGTTCACGGGAACCAGAACTAGAAGATTTCATGCCACCGAATGGCGCTTGTAGCTCAACACCAGCACTTTCAGCATTGATTCTTACTAGACCTGCTTCGATATCTTCAACAAATTCTAAGATATTACTAATATTTGAAGTAAAGATTGACGCGCTCAAACCGTATTTAGTATTGTTCGCAACATCAATAGCTTCCTCTATATCTTCAACTTTAATCAAAGCAATAACAGGTCCAAAGATTTCATCTTGGGCAATTGCCATTTCCGGAGTCACGTCATCAAAAATTGCAGGAGTGATGTAGAATCCATTTTCGAACTCTGCCCCTTCAGGAACATTGCCTCCAAATATAAGAGATGCACCTTCCTCTTGGCCTTTCTTGATATAACTTTTTACGGTATCTAATTGGCTTTCGCTAGCAGACGGCCCCATCCAGATGCCTTCCTGTAAGCCGTTGCCCACTTTAATTTTCTCAGTTTCCTTGATTAGTTTTTCTTTGAATACCTCATATACCGGCGCTTCCACGATGACTCGGCTGGATGCTGTACATTTTTGGCCGGAGGAACGGAATCCACCACTGATTACGGCTTCCACCGCCTGATCGAGATTGGCATCTTTCGCTACGATGACTGGGTTTTTACCGCCCATCTCAGTTTGGAACTTGATGCCTCTTGCAGATGCAGACTTAGCTACACCTCTGCCAATTGCCTCTGAACCCGTAAACGTGATTCCGTTGAGCAACTGATGATCAATTAAAGCCTGCCCTACAACCGAACCGGAACCAGTTACAAAGTTCAAAACTCCTGCAGGAAGTCCGGCTTTTTCAAAGCACTCCACCACTTTCGCAGCGGTAACTGCAGCCTCTGATGCTGGCTTGAAAACGATTGTATTACCATATACTAGGGCAGGAGCAATTTTCCAAATTGGAATGGCAACTGGGAAGTTCCAAGGTGTAATGACTCCTACGACACCAAGCGGAGTTCTCTTCGTGAACATAAGAGCTTCATTATCAGAGGAAGGAATGACATCTCCTTCTTTTCTCATGCCTTCACCCGCATAATAACGAAGAATAGCGACCCCACGGGCTGTTTCCCCCTTTGCCTCCGGAAGTGTTTTACCCATTTCTCGAGTCATAGTTTCAGCAATTTCTTCTATGTTTTCTTCGAGAACATTTGCAACCTTATAGAGGATTTGACCACGTGCTGCTTGACCAATCCTTCGCCATGCCTTCTTAGCTTGGTGAGCTGCTTGAACCGCTTTTTCAAGATCTCCAACCGTGGACTTTTGAACATATCCTACGGTTTCGTATCGGTTTGCTGGATTGATGCTTTTGATCAACTCATTCGATTCCGATTTGACCCATTCATTGTTAATGAAATTGCTGTACGTAATTGTTTCTGTTTCCACTTTCACTTTCATTACCTCCTGATCAATTCGTAAATTTATTCAGCCACGAGAACTTCGCTCGGTTGCTGCTTCTTAACTGGGTTTCTTAGAATTCCGATTTCAGGAATCTCAATTTCTACTTGATCCCCATCTTGCAGAGTAAACTCGTTCGGCGGAACGATACAAGTGCCCGTCAACAGTACTGTGCCATCGAAAATGATATTATCCCTAATCAGATAAGAAACTAACTCATCATACTTCCGCTTTAACTGGCGGGTGTTGGCAGTCCCTTCGAATACCAACTGATTGTCCCGATAGATTCTGCAAATAATATCCAATTGATAGGCATCCTCAACGGAATCCGCTAATAATAATGCTGGTCCAATTGAGCAGGATTGCTTCCAGATTTTCGCCTGTGGTAGATACAGCGGATTTTCTCCCTCAATGTCTCGGCAACTCATATCATTTCCGATGGTGTAGGCGAGGATTTCCCCCTCTCCATTGACTACCAGTCCTAGTTCAGGCTCGGGAATCTGCCAGTTCGAATCACTTCTTATATATACATCCTGATTTGGCCCTACCGTACGATTAACAGTTGACTTCAAAAAGATTTCAGGGCGTGGTGCATCATACACTTTATCGTAAAATGTTTGCGCATCTAACTTTCCGTTTGTTGCTTCATAGTTTCTCGCTTCTCTACTCTTTTCGTATGTCACACCTGCTGCCCATACTTCTGGAGCATCAATTGGCACTACCAATTCAACTTCTTTCATTCCATAATCAACTGGTTGAAGGTTTGACACTTTATCCTCCACAAAAGCTAGGATAGATGTTTTGCGAGCTTTTGCATCACGAGTGATGTCGATAAAACCTTCATAAGGAAGCGGATAGATCGCACCGTCGGACGTGACCGCCGCAATAATTTGCTCTTCTTCTTTTCGGTAACGGATAATTTTCATCAACAATACCCCTTTCGGAATGTTTTTATCAGAAAAATTTAGTCTTCTATTTTTATATAGGGGATTGAAATGTGGAAATCTCAATACCCCCACTTCAAGTCACTTTTGTTTATTTTTCATTATTCGATAGTATAATAGATGTGTGTGTGTTGGTATCAATAGATGTCATTCAAAGAATCGCTTTGCACCACAAAACGATTATTGATATCTGTTGATGCCTTTTTTTGTCTATTAAACTCATCATTTTTACACTGCCTTTTTTATATTGTCTATGCGTTTGTTAAGAATTGAATTCTTGTTTGCAAACTTGTGATATACACCCGTCACGATTGGAACAACAATTGATGTTACAATTAGTGAAGTTGCAACCAATGCTGTTGCTGCTGGTGCTACTGGTGCAAGTTCTGGAACCATTTCAGCTACCAATAGTGGTGTAGCAACTGCTGCTCCTGCAGTACTTGAAGCAGCAATCCCCGCAGTACCGTTACCCTTACCAACAAAGATATCTGCTAGGATTAGAGGTATTCCTGTTACTACAATTACTAAAAGTCCAAGAATAATACCAAAAAGACCTGTTTCCGCAAGAACCGTCAATTTAATACCGTTACCGAGCGAGAATGCGAAGAAGGGTATCAGAACTGGAATGGCACGGCTAAGGAATTCACGAATGTCCTCATCTAGATTCCCAAGGATATAACCGACGATGAATGGTAAAATCAAACCGACTAACACTTGAGGTTCGAATGATGCAACTCCTGCAGTACCAAGGATAATCATAGTCATTAGTGGGCCAGATTCAATGTTCATGAGTACGAATGCACCTGCTTCTTCTTTTGAACCATATTGATCCATTAGAGAAGCGTAAAGACCTGTATTGGTCATATCCATGGCTGCTACCAAGGCGAGGGCAGAAACACCCGCGAAGAATCCGGATTCAATCATCCCGTTACCAAGATAATGTGAGGCTACAAAGCCAACAACCCATGCAACACTCAGTTTTGTTACCAATAGAACCCCTGATTTTCTGAGGACAATGCCTGTCGACTTCAGACGAATAGATGCCCCTAGACAGACGAACCAGACAGCTAGTATAGGAACCGTTCCTGATGTCAGACCAAACGTAAAGGATCCCAAAGATTTACTTAAATTAGGAAAAAACGTATTCAGCAATGCTCCTATAAAGAGCGGAACGACCATCAAGCCACCAGGAATTCTATCAATCGTTTTTTTAATTTTCATATATTGACCTCCTTTTTAAACAGCTAATTGTTTTAGGTACTTTTTCGTTTTGGGCACATTAATTTACATGATGGTCCAGTAAGTCTTCTTAGCTGTTTTACTCTAGTTGGTCTTTTCAAAGTTTGCTTTTCCTGTAGATTCGTGCCTCCATTTCAATCAACATACTAAACTACTTTTTAAGTAAGGGTTTTCAATTAAACTAAAACTTTTTCTTCGACAAACTTATTGGTTAATGTACCAAGCTTCTCGATTTCAACAGTGACTACGTCACCAGGCTGGATGTAAACTCTCTCTTCTTGTGGAAGTCCAAGAACGACGCCTTCTGGTGTTCCTGTTAGAATTAAATCTCCCGGCAATAGAGTCATATGTTTAGATATATAACTCACAATTTCTGCACATGAGAAAATCATATCTGATGTGTTTGAGTTTTGTCTGAGTTCACCATTCACATACGTTTTAAGTGTAAGATTGTTGGGATTTCCAACTTCATCCGATGTGACTAGGTAAGGACCCGCCGGGCTAAAGCCATCACAAGATTTCCCGAGCAGCCACTGCGGCGTTCTCATTTGTAAGTCTCGTGCGGATAGGTCATTGACCGCGCAATATCCGAATACATGAGAGAGTGCTTCTTCCTCTGATATGTTTTTCGTTTCCTTGCCGATTACAATACCAAGCTCAACTTCATAATCCAATTCATTGGTAACACCCGGAATTTCGATTTCAGCATTATGACCAGTCAGTGTGTTGTCAAATTTGTTAAAAAGAATTGGCACTTCAGGGTAAGGAGCATTTGTCTCGTCAGCATGCTTCTTGTAATTCAAACCAACACAGATAATTTTATGTGGTCGGGTTACACATGGACCCCAGGTTACTTCCTCTTCGTTGACCACTGTTGCCTGCCCGTTATGTACAGCTTGTTTAATCTGTTCCTCGAAATGTTTGAATTCATCTGATGGCATACCAATTACGTTCATGATATCCTCAGGTACTACATTCCAATTATTCTGTTCAGCTGTCTTTTCGACATCAATTAGAGAATGATTCAATTTAACTGCCAGTCGTTCTTGCTGGTTGTATAGATACGTTCCTAATTTCATTTCAAACCCTCCAGTTAAGCATTTTTTCCAAATACAACTCCACCATCGATATATAGTGGTGCACCCATCATAAACGAAGACTCATCAGAAGCGAGAAACAGTGCTGCTTTTGCAACATCATCCGGACGACCAAGATTACCGCTTAGCTGCCTCTTTTTAATCCCTTCAATCGCCTCTTCAGGATCATCATAGGAGTTTTTAAGGTAGTTCTCTACAAAAGGCGTCAAGATTGTACCTGGAAGTAGAGCATTTACCCGAATATTGTATGGAGCGTAGTCGACCTGCATAGATTTCGTCAATGATAGGACAGCTCCTTTAGTTGTTGCATAAACAGCTCGTAGCTTTAGTCCGATTTCCGCAATACAAGAAGACATATTAATGATTGTACCTTCATTTCTCTCAATCATGTGCGGTATGACGTACTTGCTTGTCATATAGACACCCTTAATGTTAACGTTTACAACTTTATCCCAGAGTTCTTCGCTCGTTTCATGTAGCATACCAACTCCTGAGATTCCTGCGTTATTAAAGAGTACATCGATTTTACCTGTGTGACGGATGATTTCATCAACCATTCGTTGGACGTCATCCGCTTTTGTCACATCAGCTTGAATGAAGGTTGCTTCCCCACCATTATTCTTTATGAGCTCTAGTGTCTCCAAACCGCCTTGTTCGGAAGTATCATTCACAACTACCAAAGCACCTTCTTTGGCGAAGAGTTGAGCAGTTTCTCTTCCAATTCCTGAACCTGCTCCAGTAATCAAAGCTACTTTTCCTTGAAGTCTCATCTAACCACTCCTTTATCTAAGTTTTGAGTTGTACTGTATCCTGCCTTTAGTGAAATCCTGTGGGCTAGATCCAGAATCTCCTTCTCCACCTGCTTTTGTTTCCGTTCCCAGTTCACCGGGAGCATCGTGACGCTAACTGCTGCGATAATATCTCCCTTATTGTTTCTGATTGGAACACTGATACAAGTGAAACCCTCAACAGCCTCTTGATATTCCCTAATATATCCGTTTTCCTTTAGGGATTCGATTTGTTGCCAAAGCTCATCCAAGGTCTGGACTGTATATGGAGTCTTTGCTTCCATCTTCTTTCCAGCATATAACTCTTCAAGTTCATGATAATTATACTTGGATAGCAGAACCTTTCCCATTGCGGTTGCATGGGCAGGATATCTCATACCCGGACCAGATACAACTCGAATTGGAGAGGATCCTTCTTTCTTGGCGACGTAGAGAATATCTGTCCCGTCAAGAACTGAAAGCTGCACAGTTTCGCCTAGATTTGATACTGTAATCTCTGACTCAATCAAAAATGTATCAACAAAATCGAACTGGCTTACATACAACGTACTAAATAATCCGAATCTCATACCCAACGAATAGGTGTCATCCCTATCCTTTTTAACCCACCCCAGGCTCTCCAAGGTATTCAACATAGAAAAAAGGGAGCTCTTGTTCATATCCAATTCCTTGGACAAATCTATTAATCTATACTTGTTTGGACGATACGCAATCAGGTCGAGAACTTTATCTGCTCGCTCTAAAGCTGGAACCCAATATTTCTTTTCCAATCTAGTCCCCCCTTTTTTGTTGGTTTTATATAGTAAACCTGATTTAGTATCCAAAACCAATTTATCACTATTATTTAAAATAGTCAAATAATTTATTTTATTCCCAACAATTTTGGTGGGTCACAGGGACAGGTCCTTTGTCCCACCATATTTTTCCTTTTGAGCCTGTCCCTTCACCCCAGAAATAAGTTACAATAAGATTATAGTTTTGATTCGAAATTAGAAAGGAGTTTGGCGATGATAAGTGAACAGCTAGTAGCTAAAGCAGAGCGTTTTCGGGCTCTCCATAAGGGGCCAAATACCATGATTCTACCGAATGCATGGGATGTAATCAGTGCAAAAATGTTCGAGGAATGCGGATGTGAAGCAATTGGTACAACAAGTGCAGGGATTGCGATGTCACTGGGGTATCCTGATGGACAAGAGATTCCATTTGAAACGATGTTACGTATTATCAAGAATATGGTTAACGCGGTTGACGTACCAGTAAGCGCGGACCTTGAATCAGGTTATGGAGAGACGACGAAGGAAGTTTTACATACAATAGAACAAGTTATATCAGCTGGTTTGGTTGGTATCAATCTCGAGGACGCTACTGGTGATGCTAGTTCTCCGATTTATGATCCACAACTGCAGAAGGAAAAGATTGCTGCCATTAGGGAGTACTGTGATTCAATTGGGTTTCCGTTGTTTATCAATGCACGCACGGATATTTTTTGGCTAAATATTGGCGAACCAGAATCTCGTATTGACGAAGCGATCTACCGCGTAAAGCTATATGAGGAAGCTGGCGCAGATTGTGTCTTCGTCCCCGCTCTGAAAGATATCGATGAAATTAAAAAACTTAGAAAAGCAGTCAATTGTCCAATTAATCTATTAGCCGTCCCGGGGCTTCCTTCATTAGAAGAGTTATCTGAAATAGGAATTGAAAGAGTAAGTACTGGCTCTAGTCCATTCCGCGCCAGTGTATCCCTCTTGAAACAAATCGGCGACGAGATCGTGAACCAACGTACATTTAATAAAATAACAGATAATGTGCTTTCCTATGGTGAAGTATCCACTTTAGTGAAATAATGGGTCAAGGGGACAGGTCCCTTGACCCACCATTTTTTTCCTGGGACAAGGGACCTGTCCCTCCGACCCTTTTTCAGAATACCAAATTGATAGTATAACAGTTTCATTTGCAATACCGATTACCTAGCGAATTAAATTCAAACAAACGATTGATTGAATTGAGAGTTTCATGCCACTGCTGATTTAGACCATTAAACAAACGTTTGTTTGAAATCGATAAATTCAAAAAAGGCCCGATTAGTACAGATTACTGCTAATCGGGTTTTTGATATTTTAGTATAATATATTGTTTGACACCTAGATTTGGGACAAGGGACCTGTCCCTCTGTCCCAACCCCAAAAAACCAGCAGCCACCGACCACTGGTTTTTACGAACTTATGACGAGTTCTTCTTTTATTTGGTTTGCATATTTCTCTTCGATCATCCCGATGAAGGGTTCGACTAATGTTGGATCGAATTGACTTCCTGAGCATTTTCTTAGTTCGTCGATGGCTTCGGTGAAGGTTTTTGTCTTTTGGTATGGGCGTTCTGTTGTCATGGCGTCAAAGGAATCGCACACACATAGTATGCGAGCCAGTTTCGGAATTTTTTCACCTTGTAGGCCATGCGGATATCCCTTTCCATCGAAACGTTCATGATGAAGCTCAACTAATGGAATCAAAGGCTCCAATTTTTTATTGGTCGAGATAATTTCTTTCCCCCAGGTTACGTGTTTCTTCATCATTTCCCATTCATGAGGTTCGAGTTTTCCTTTTTTATTGATAATATCACGAGGAATCTCTAGTTTACCGATGTCATGAATAAGGGCACCTAATATTAACGTCTTCTTTTCAGATTCACTTAAATCTAGTCTACTACTGAAATCAACCGCATATTGGAAGACACGTTTACTATGACGATAGGTGTACACATCTTTCGATAAGAAGATCTTTAGCTGTTGTTCAGCTTCGGTTAACTCTTGATCGAGATTAATCGCATTTTGAGCAAAGTATTGAGAATTCTCATCGAATACCTGAACAATGTTTTTTCCTTGTGCTTTCGCATAATACATCGCTTGGTCGGCTTTATTCAATATTTCGGATGCATCATACATCCCTTTTTCCCACTCCACAACGCCTGCTGAAAAAGATAGACAGCCATACGGAAGTGCTTCTACACCTTTGAAGTAGCTATTATTCACTTTTTTTCGCAATGAATCAATGAAAGCTAATCCGTCGTCCACACAAGTGTTCGGCATGACAATTGAAAATTCTTCTCCACCGTATCTCCCAACGATATAGTCATGTGAATTTGCTTCTTCTTCTAAGATTGAACCGAAAAATGTTAGTAAATGATCACCTTGAATATGACCATATAAATCATTATATTTTTTAAAATCATCTATATCTAAAAGTGCTAAGCTGACAGGCGTTCCATTTTCCCTAGCACTTGATATTTCAGCATCAAATAATTCTTTAAAATAGCCATGATTATTTAAACCTGTTAAGAAATCCTTATTCGCCTTATCTGAAATCTCTTGATAGAGCTTAAAATGCTGATCAAATGCAGCTGATAACAGTAAAGCAATACAAACGAATAAAAAAAGGCCAAATATACCTTCTGCTTTTAGCAAAATTCCAAGAATCAAGGGTAGTAACAACGTCGTAAAATAACTAATCACAAAAGTTTTATCAGTAGTGACCCCTTTAATTACGTTCTCAATACTACCACTACCATAAAGAAAGAAATAAGAAATAATAAAGAGCATGTTGCAAATAAAATACGTACATAGAGATAGAATATATGGCAACAGATGATGTGTATCGATTTCTCCAACTGATCCTCCAGCAAAAACAAGTGAAAAATAGGAGGCGATAATCATAATGCTGTACATCGAGAAATTAAATAAATGCTTCCACCAAGCTATTTTCCGTTGGACAAAAACATAGATAAGACTGGACAATGCCAGTACAAAAAGGGTAACGTCTAGTCCATACATAAACAAACTAGCGAGATAAATAGAAGAATCTAGAGAAAGTGAATTATCCTTTGGCGGGATATGGATAACATGATAGTTTAAAAGAGTAATAGAACCGATTAATACAAATATGATCACCCAATCTGATAAGGTGATATTATAATCATAAAAATAGAGGAATGAAAATACTCCTACTATAATGGTAATGCTCGTGTATACATGTATGGGTTTAAAGTTTAATTTCATGTTTTATCATCCCTCGGGTTAAAAGGTAGAGGAGGACTCATTGGATATTCAACATCCTCCTCCTAGGTTAATCATTTATACTAGTTTCCAACCAGAAGTAAAAGCAAGTACAACAGATCCAAGGATAACTGCATTTAGTAAAATACGAGTTACTTTTGTTTTCATGATTTCACCTCCTTCAATGAAGGGGTTTCATCTTCTAATGATGTGTGTTTATTTTTATGTACCATTAAATATTGGATAAATTGGAAGACGCCAATGTTCATCACAACATCTCCAATACTAATGACTTGAGAACGCGGATACGGGTCCGTTAGAGGTATTATATCACCTAAAAAACCTAATCTACTACTCTCTGTGAGCAGTGTATGTTTCGCATAAAGCTCATTTTTTAATGTGTCTAAGTAATGCGGATCTAGTAGCGTTGCAGCAGACTCTAATACTGGCATTCTACCTCCGTTCAAAGCCATGACAAGGAAGTTTAGGAATGTCCCGATTAAAATAAGAGTAAAACCAGAATTATGTCGGTTCACCCAAAGAAACGCCATCCCAATCACATAGACAACCATATAAATATAGCCACTAAGAGACCCCAGCATTTCATACTTATTCTGTAGAAAATAAACAAAAAACTGCAGAAAAACAAGAATCGGAAAAATCCATCCGAATTTTAACTGTAAATCAGCCAATCCTCGCAAACTACCTTTTCGAAAAAAACCCACAATAATCGCAATGAGAATCCCATCAAAAACCATTTTTTACCCACCAATTTGTTAAATTTAAAATTACGTATTTCCTGCTTCTAACGAGGAGTAACCCCCATATTTCACCAATATACTACAAATTATATCAGAAAGTTTCAACTTTTACGGGAAAAATTCCCATGGAAACAAAATTTATGAAAACAGCCTTTCAAAAAGAATTTGATAATAAGTAAATATTCAAGGCATTACTAAAAGGAACGTCTTTTTAGAAAGGAACAACTCCATGAAAAATATCAGAATGATTTTTTTCAATGATCTCCGAAATACGTATACAAATTGGGTTGCAGCAGTTGTGATTAC
Organism: Ferdinandcohnia sp. SAFN-114; assembly: GCF_059415045.1. Lineage (NCBI taxonomy): Bacteria > Bacillati > Bacillota > Bacilli > Caryophanales > Bacillaceae > Ferdinandcohnia > Ferdinandcohnia sp. SAFN-114. Next base: position 72,167 of record NZ_JBPFDQ010000003.1, read on the forward strand.
GGCTCTTATTCTACTTCCTTCTCTTTATGCCTGGTTCAACATTAAAGCGTCATGGGACCCATACAGCAATACAAACCAAATACCCGTTGGGATTGTGAGTGAGGATCAAGGGGCATCAGTAGAGGACAAGGAAATTCATATTGGTTCTGATTTAATGAAAACATTAAAGAATGACAACTCGTTTGAGTGGCATTTTATTGACCGCAACCTAGCAATGAAGGAAGTTAAGTCTGGCGACCTGTACGCAGTTATGATCATCCCCTCAGACTTTTCAAAAAAGCTTGGAACCGTCATCAGTGACAATCCTACGAAGGCAACTATTGAATATTATGTCAATGAAAAGGTCAACGCCATTTCACCCAAAATCACGGAAAAAGGGGCAACCGTGATCACCGAGCAGATTACCAGTCAGTTCGTTTCAACAGTAAATGGGATCATATTCGACGTTTTTAATCAACTCGGAACTGAAATAGAACAAAATTTACCAGATATTGAACGATTTCAATCCTTTATTTTTTTATTAGAAGAAAAATTGCCTTCCATTAAAACTACACTTGACGATGTTTACAGGGATATCATTCAAGCAGAATCAGTCATACGAGATAGTCAAGAATTGATTCCGAAAGTAAAGGACAAAACGAATCAAGCCTTACATACAATCGAGGATGCGAATACGTTCCTAACGAAAGCAGAAACTCGTTTTAATGAATTGTCGCCTATCGTAAAAGCGGATCTGACAAAGGTGCAAAATGCAACTCATCTCGTAGATGACTATATCCAGTCTGTAGATGTCAATCTTACAGAATTAGTGAATGCTGCCAACGCAGCCAAATTAGATATCGATAACCTACAAAACCTGCTAGCTGATTTGAAAAGCGTCGTATACAGCCAGGGTATCAACTTTAGTCAACTTGATTCACTCATGCAACATCCAGAATATGAACAATTACATGAAATACAGAATGAACTAAATCATTTAAAAGAACAATTCAATGACCAAGCCATAGTTCAAAACAATAATTTAGAAAATGCGATTACCAACGCAGACGCCTTAGAACAAAAAATAAATGATATTCAGAAGATAATTCAGGAAAACAAAGCGGAAATACCAAGCCTAGAGGAGATCAAAAGTTATTCAACAAACACAAGAGATCAAATCGATACATTCATTACTCAATACAACAATGAAATTGAACCGAGAATTCAAGCCCAGTTAAAAAATATGAAAGAGGTTTTACAAGGAGCAAAAGAGATCATAGTAAAAGTTCAAAAAATCATACCACAAATCGAAACAATCCTTAAGAACGCGAATGATCATCTACAAGAAGGGAAAAACACCATCGTGGCAGCACGAAATCAGTACCCTTATCTCAATCAAAAAGTCCATGAACTTGCCAAAAAAATACGAGATCTCAATCAAAAAGCTGATATCAATGACATGATCGAATTACTGCGAAATGACCCCGAGGCAGAACGAGGTTTCTTCGCCGAACCTGTTATTTTAGACTCCCACAAGCTATTCCCGCTTCCAAATTACGGGACTGGGATGACTCCATTTTATACAGTCTTATCATTATGGGTTGGCGGATTATTAATGATTTCACTTCTTTCGGTTGAAGCACACGGAGTTGAGAACATCACTGGCAGACAAGAGTATTTTGGAAAAGGATTCACATTTTTGGTGATTGGTATTTTACAAACCATTATCGTAACGATGGGAGATATGTGGATACTGGGAGTCGAGGTGAGTGCTCCCTTCTATTTTATCTTGTTTAGTGTATTTATCAGTGTTGTCTTTGTTGCGATGATCTACACCCTAGTATCTGTTCTTGGCAATGTAGGAAAGGCGCTCGCGATTGTGCTACTTGTTTTGCAAATCTCAAGTTCCGGCGGCACATTCCCAGTTGTCCTGTTGCCACACTTTTTTCAGTATATTCATCCCTACCTTCCATTTACGTATGCAGTTAGTTTAATTCGGGAGGCCGTAGGTGGCATTGTCTGGGGAACGGTCTTCAATAATATCTTAGTCTTAAGCCTATTTGGGATAGTAGCCGTTATTATTGGTGCATGGCTCAAAGAACCGCTAAATAAAATGGGGACCCCTATCAAACAAAAATTAAAAAAATCTGGACTGTTTCACTAAGTCCAGATTTTTTTATTTAGCTTTTAATTTCAATAGTGCTCCAAAATACTGGGAAGCAGGGGTAAGGTAATGAATCATATAGTTCACTTATTTCCTTCTTGAAATATACTATTATGGCCTTATTCCCTGTTTGAATGTGGTCAAAACTCTATAACGATAGTTTAATCCGCGTGAAAAAATAAAAAAATCCCGATTAGTATAGGTTCCTACCAAACGGGATTTTAATATTCTGATCTAATATCGCATTTAACCTATGATTGGGGACGAAGGACCTGTCCCTCTGTCCCGCAGGAACCCCCAGTTGTATGCGATGTAGGTGGTCCATAGTGCTGAGAGGCTGCCAAATAGAAAGAAAAAGGTGGCTGAGAAGAAAGAACATACGACAAAGATAAAAGCGCAACCACTAACTATCACAAGGCCTTGCAAAATATGAGAAATCCCAATGATGAACGCACTTTTTATATATGTTAGAAGCTTCATGTCAAAATGAACATATATTGGAAATAAAAAAAGGATAGAGACTAAATAGAGTAGCATTAAGCCTAACATTGAAAATTTACCAAAAATAATATTTTGTTCCGAAAAGAAATGATAATTAAATAAAAGAAGGAATCCTACCGTTCCAAAAATGAGCCCTAAGGCTTGCATTTGCACAAATTCACATTTATATTTCTCCCAAAATAACGGAAAGATTTGAAAATCACGTTCTCCCATGACCCATTTTCTTGTTACATGGAACATGGCTGCAGTGGAAGGCATAATTCCAAAAATCCCTAAGCCTAAAATGGTAAAGACAATCCATAAAATATTGACATACACGAGATTCATAATCCATTCAAAAAGGACATTGATTCTACCTAATAATCCCACGTTATTTATCATCCGGAAACCTCCTTATTAAAAAGAAAGGTCTGCTTCTATGCAGACCTCCCTAATCATCTACTTACTTCAAGATCGCCAGCAACAATTGCATCTTGTTGCCGTAAATAACTTTGAAGTTCACGAACTGATACTTCGCGGGTTTTTACTCCTTGCTGGGCAGATAATGCTGCTGCCACACCGGCTGCTTGCCCTTGTGCCATGGAATGCGATTGAACCCTAGCAGAAGCAAGTGCTTCATGCGTTGCCGAAATACAACGACCTGCAATCAAAGTGTTTTCTAAACCAACCGGAAGTAGACAACGGTACGGAATATCATATGCGTCATCCAATTCAACCCAGACATTCTTTTTATCCGTCGGGCTATGAATGTCTACAGGGAAGCACCCCTTTGCAATGCCATCGTCAAATTTTCTCCCTCGTAACACATCTTCTTGAGTTAGAACGTAATCGCCAATAATTCTTCTTGTCTCTCTAACACCAACATGTGAGGACGCTCCAGATAAAACGGCCTTTTCAAACCCTGGTAAATACTTTCGGGCAAATTTAGTTAAGGACATCACTTGTTCTTTTAAATCTAAACTTGCTTGAATGAGTTCATTGTTGTTTAGCGCATTTACTTTATTCAATCTCGTTGCATTGAAAAGTACATCACCCTTTTTAAAATCAGAAAAGATGGTGATTCTTTCTCGTCCCAAATTCAGCTCCCCACTTTGCTGACCTTTCGCAACTAGATCATTAAAGCCCGTTACAGCTACCATTTTATCAGCAAAATAGTCTGGTAGATTGTCAGGAAGAACTGGGTATGTTAACCAAACAAACTCATTTCGATTCTTATCTGTATACTCGATAAAACGATCAATATCCACATAACTCATTCGAAACATGGTCGTTACAGGCTGGCTTAACCCATCTTGCTTCCGTCCAAATTCAAATTCAGCACCCGCCTGGACGGCAATATCCCCATCACCTGTACAATCAATAAAAACCTTTGCTTCAAGTGTACTGCGAGAAGATTTTGTCTTAATACTAACGGATTCAATCTTCCCATTATTACTTGTAACAGTGTCAACATATGTGTTTAATAAAAGGTCTACTCCTGCTTCAATGACCATTTTGTTCAAAACATATTTTAGGATTTCACCATCAAAAGGTGTAATATGACCACCTGTACCTTGCGTATTACCAGGATCATCGTAAGGACATTTAAGAGTCCCCGTTGAACCTTCATGCTTAACCAGTTCATCCACAATATCTTGGAACACACCTCTAATGACCTGTGTATCCTGGTGATAGTTTGTCATCCAAGGTCCTACCATACTAGCAGTTCCAGCTCCACCTAAAAATGGATTTGGTTCAATTAATACTGTTTTTACACCCATTCTACCTGCAGCAATCGCTGCGGCAACCCCCGCAGGACCGCCGCCTATTACTGCAACATCATAGTTTTTTTCAAAAGTCATCTGTTAGCAACTCCTATTCTAATGCGCTATCGATCGCTTTTTTCATTTCTGTTATTGCTTCATCCGACGTTTGTTCACCAATTAAGACCTTCTCACCTTGCTCTTCAACGATTTTTTGAATTTCTGCCAAGTTATCAAATTTTGTATCTACAACAATGTCAATATCTTGATTTAGTACAACACGTTTGAAAGAATCAACATCAAATAATTTTTCTGGATTTTCACCTAATACTAATTCAGCTACTTTATTTGGATCTGCCTTTTTCCATGCCGGTACACGTCCACCAGAAATAAGCGGTTCATTTCCTTCTGTCACATACCATTTAACGAATTTCCAGGCTGCTTCTTTATTTTTTGATCGTGAGTTAATTGCAACGAAGTCTAAATAACCTGTTCCTCCACCAAGATATTTGCTATCTTCAGTCATCTTAGGTGGTGGAGCAAATGCAGTCACAAAGTCGTGCGGGTAATCTTCTAGGTTTTTAATACTTCGAATAGCAGCAGTTCCACTCCAGTTCATAGCCGCTTTTCCTGTTAAAAATAAGTCAGTACCTTGCATTTTGGTTGCTTTCGCTTCTGAGAATGGTGGCTGTACCTTCAATTCACGTTCCATGTTAACCATTGTATCTAAATACTTCTTGAAGACTGGATGGTCTACATTACTTGTTCCATCTTCCTTGAAAAATGCATTTGAACCAAGCTCTGTTTTAACTGCCTTATCCATCCATTCATAGATTTTAGGTTCAAGATTTCCAACAAATGAACCCCAACGCTTGTTTGGACCCTCTCCTTGGGATAGGGTAGTCGCATATTCCACATATTCATCCCATGTCCAATCAGTTGGAACTTCGAGATTTGCTTCATCTAAAAATCCTTTGTTGATCGTGACAAAGTCGTTTAAGATAATGGCTGGAATATAGTGTGTTTTCCCATCAATTTTAACAATTGAATTTTCACCAAAGTTTTCTTCAATATTAAAGCTATCTTTCTCAATAAATTGATCAAGTGGTTCTGCCATGCCTGCTTTAATACGTTTATCAAGCTTATCAATACGATAATTAACAAACACGTCGACTTCCCCACCTGCTAGAAGGGAGGTTTCTAATTTGGTATTACCCGCTTCATCGTTAACATACCTTACATATTCAACTTGAATATCAGGATTCGCTGCGTTCCAGTTATCTACTGCTTCTTGTGGTCCACTTTCAGCAGGAACAGCTCCCCAAAACTTCAAATGAACGACATCATTGTCCGATTTTTCATTCCCTCCATTGCTTGATGAGCTTGCGCAGCCCACAACAAAACTAGAAACTAACAACATAAAAGCAATTAAAGTTAGAAACTTTTTCAATTAAGACACCCCTTACATCTTTTTGTTTATCCCTTTATACCACTTGCTGCTACACCTTCAATAAACCACTTCTGACACGCTAAGAATAAAATAAGGACTGGAAGAATTGCACTAACGGCCGCCGCCATCATTAAAGTATAATCCGTACCAGATTCATCTATAAAATTAGAAAGTCCTAAAGGTACCGTAAATAATTCTTCACTTGTGATAAAAATGAGCGGATTGACAAATTCATTCCAATTCAGAGTAAAGCTTAAAATAATGAGCGAAACAAGCGCTGGCTTTGAAAGAGGAATAATGATTTTTGTCCAAATTTGAAAATGATTTGCCCCCTCCATTTGCGCAGCCTCTGAGAAATCCTTTGGTATAGACAAATAAAACTGCCTTAGTAAAAATGTGCCCAATGCGGTGAAAATACCCGGCAAAATAAGAGCCCAATGCGAATTATAAATCCCCATGTAATTAAATAAAACAAATCTTGGAATGAGGGTTACTTGCTCCGGAATCATTAGCGTTGCTAGATACAAGAGAAAGATAGCGTCTCTTCCCTTAAATTGAATTCTTGAAAATCCATACGCAGCAGCAGAACTGAATATCACAATTCCTATTACAGTGATGCCTGTCACTTTAATCGAGTTCAAATAGTACACCCAAAATGGCTTCGTTCCAAACCAAACCTCTTTATAATTACCCCATTCAAACGTAGTAGGAATCCACTCAATCGGAAAAGTAAATACGTCAATTGGTTTTTTAAATGAGGTTGATAACATCCAAATAAAAGGAAGGACCATACTGAGCGCAAACAACAATAATAGTGATGTAAGAATAAGCTTCTTCCAATTTTTCCTCAGCCATGACACGTTCTGCGTTTTTACATCAACACTATTTTTTGTGGTTACAACTTGCGCATCCATCACACCACTCCTTTCATTAGTAATTTACCCATTTCTTCTGTCCACGCCATTGGAAAACGGTTACAAGAAAGACGATTAAAAATAATACCCAAGCCATTGCTGATGCGTAACCCATGTCATAAAAACTAAACCCTGTTTGATAAATATAAAAAGTAATTACGCTTGTGGCGTTTCCAGGTCCACCTTGTGTCATGATAAAGATGGCAGCAAATACCTGGAATGACTGAATAATACATGTAACGAGAACAAAAAACGAAGTTGAAGATAATAATGGTACTGTGATCTTAAAGAAACTTGTAATCGGGCCAGCACCATCTATTCTTGCTGCTTCATACAGTTCCTTTGGAATTCCTTGCAACCCTGCTAAATAGATGATCATGTTATATCCAATATTCATCCATATTGTCATAATGATAATCGCCGGAAGAGCCCAGGTTGTACTTGACAACCATCCAGGTAAATCCGATATTCCTAGGCTTGCAAGAAATGAATTAATGGGACCGTATGATGGACTATAAAGAATGGCCCATACGACAGATACTGCAACAATACTAGAAATATAAGGCATGAAGATCATTAACCGAATTGTTGACTTTAAAAAGACTTTATCGTTTAGAATAACTGCTGTGATTAATGATAAAATCATCGTACAAGGAACTACGACAATGGTAAAAACGATATTATTTACCAAACTCTTAGTAAACCATTCATCGGACCACATCTTGATAAAATTTTCGAAACCAATAAAGCGGATCCCCTTAAGGCCTTCAAGAAAATTCCAATCTGTAAAACTAAGAACTAATGAAAACAGAATGGGAATTAACGTTAAGAGGCCAAATCCTATTAAACAAGGAAGTATAAATAACCATCCAGTTAAAGCCTCTCTATGCGTACGAATCAACCTACCTCCACCTTTCCTAGACCTTTTGTATATCTTTGATTGTAAGTGAACGATAAAGAGATAGGTACCGACATATGTTTGAAGATGAGGGACTATTCCATGAACTTGAAAGCCCTTACCTACAATTCTTTGATATCGCACTCCAATTCACAGAAAAGTCATAAAAATAGTATCAAGTGAATAACTTGATACTTTAACTTAGACTAGTTTTTTCCATTTTGAAATTGTACCGGAGTTAAACCCACGTATCTTTTAAAGATTTTTGAAAAATACTTTGGATCCTCAAATCCTACTTGAGCTCCTACTTCTACCCAGTCTGCTTGTCGATTTCTTAATAGTTCCTTTGATTTTTCGACCCGAGTCTCCTGCAAATAATGGGTAAAGGTTTTCCCAGTTTCTTTGGTAAATAAATTACTAAAGTAATTTTCACTTAGGTTAACCAAACTAGCGATATCTTGAACTCGCAATGGATCCATATAATGAATTTTTAGATATTCAATTGCTTTTTGTATTTCAAATCTACTCTTTGAAGATTTTATTGCTTGAAGCATTTCTTGAATCACAAGATGAAGGCGGTAACACCATTCACGAAGTTCAAAGTACGTTTTGAATTGTTGAATTTGCTCAAATGGAGATTGACCTTGGAGCATTCCCTCAAGATTTCCCCCCCAGTCTCTTAACAACATAATATTTGTTGATAACCACTGGTACACACTGTCCCGTACAGATTGTGGGGGGATAGATTCATCAATTGCAATAGGGAATAACTTGTTAAAAGCATCGTCAGCTTTATCAGTTGCATCTCCCTCAATATACACTTGATAATCTTTAAGCGATTGAGACTCAAAGAATGTAGAGTATTCTCTTTTGGAGGGGTGTACTTCCTGATAGAGAATGACATGTCCATCTCCTCTATGGAATCTGTATTCATTTGCTTGGATAGCTTGTTCTAAGGCTACTTTTCGATTACTGACGTCTCCAAAAATTTTACTTAAACCAATAGAGGATTTATTATAATTCTTATGTAACAGCAATACTGCATTTTCAAGATATTCCGCATCTATTCCACTTATAAAGAATAGGAAATGATCCAATTCTAGCTCTTCAACTAGTGAAAAAGTTACTCCTTTGGACTGTTTCAGAATTGATTGGATTTCCGAGTAATCCATTTGATTTCCACTAAGAATACCTACCTGATACAGATTACTTTCCCTAAGAGATTCATCATCTACCATTGAGGTACCCAATAACCAATCTTCTAGTTTATGGTTCTGCCCATTTTTCGCAACTTGATTTTGAATATTCGAAGATGAAGTGTCACTTTGATCTATTGTATTTTTTAGATTTAAGACCACACGCAATAACTCCTCAGGCTCTGTAAGTTTATTGATGTAGTCATTGACACCTAAACGTAATGCTTCTCTAATGGTACTAAAATCATCTAGAACACTTAATATTAGTATTTTTATATGTGGAAGTTCTTGTCGAATTAAACGAATCATCTCTAACCCGTCCATATTCGGCATGCGGATATCTGTAATGACTATATCTGGGATATGCTTACGGATTAATTCCAGACCGGACTTACCATCTGAGGATTCGCCAATTAGTTCGATATCGTACTGGTCCCATGAAATACTTGAAATAATCCCTTTTCGAACAAATACCTCATCATCAATAATGACAATTCGAGTTTTCACTTAAAATCCCCCCTACAGCATTGCTAATTTACCATTGGATGACTGTTGGCTCTTCTAATAATGGTTAGAATCGTTTAACAGGTAATGATAATGTCACATATGTTTTTTCTTCTATATTATCACGCCATATCTTAATCCCATATTGTTCACCGAACATCATTTGAATCCGCTGATGAACATTTTTAAGACCTATACCAGAGAGTCCTTCATGTTTTTCTTTTTGTATGTCATTCATTAATTGACTAGCCTTCTCTTGATCCATATTTTTTCCATTATCTATAACATGAATTTCTAGGATGTCATTCGTTGATTGAGTGCGAATTTCCATTGTCCCCCCATGTAAAAACAATCCGTGATTGTATACATTCTCTACTAAAGGCTGAAGGGACAATTTAGGAACAATACAATCTACAGTATCAGGATTAATTTCTTCAATCACCTTAATTGAATCACCAAAACGATATTTTTGTATCGTCAGGAAGGCTTCAACATTCTCAAGCTCTTCTTTTAATGTAATTTCTTCTTGTCCTCTATGAATACTCATATCTAGTAGTTGTCCTAATGACATCAACATTTTAGTTATATTTTTTGTTCCAGCCATAACTGACATCCACCTTATGGTATTCAATGTATTATAGAGAAAATGGGGATTGATTTGTGCCTGGAGTGCTTCTAATTTAGCTTTTTCACGATTCCTTTCAAGCAAAACTCGCTGCTTTACATTATCTCGTGTCTGCGAAATCATTGTATTAAAACTCTTACCTAGGAGCCCGATCTCATCATTGTTTTTACTTGTAAATGTAACATCTAAATCACCTTCCTCGACTCGCTTCATTGTCTCACGAAGTTTGATTAAAGGACGTGTCAGCATGGTTGAAAAAAGAATAATAATCCCGATAAATATAGCCATACTTACCAACAATATAATAAAGACGATATTTTGAATTTTGCTGACATCCGTAAATATTCCATCATGGGATACAATTTGCAAAACCCTCCACCCCGTAAGTGGGATATGATAGGTACTAACAATCGCCTTCTTACCGTCGACCTCCCAATTAAATGTATCAATTCCCCTTGTAAGTGTTGGCTTAATATATTGATAGATTTGGTTAATATTCTTGCTTTCATCACCTATCATACTTCCTTGTTCATCCACCATAAAACCGTAACTGTCAGGAATATTCGTTCGAACTTTTAAGATATTAATATAGTTTTCAACAGGCTCACTTATAATTAAAACTCCTAAATTCTCGGTTAAACTTTGACTTTTGATCACCCTTGATACAGTTATAAACCCCTCTTTTTGGGGATGAATGTAATTTTCTTGGTTCAATGACCACACCATGAAGCCGTTTTGATCGACCGTCTGCTTATACCATTCCGAACGAAGGATTCTCTCATACGACGATTCCGAACTTCCCCAATTTGTATACATATTTCCATAATTATCGATTAAGGTTAAATAGACATTATCTGATATAAGAGTTGTGGAGATTTCGAGGTATTTATCATTAATTAGTTTACTAATATCAAGCTGCTCTCGTTCGGTCGTGTATGGTCGCTTTAATAATTCACGAATATGATCCTCCAACACAATTGAATTCGAGGCATACATCATTGCTTTTAATTTCCGCTCAATATTCATATTTACCTGATGTAACCGGTCAGACGTGGTTGATTCAATTTGATTGCGAAGTACATTTTCAACTTCTTTATATCCTATTATACTTGCTGCCAAAATAGGGATTAAGATAAAGGTAATAAATGCCACAATAAGCTTTGTTCGTAAGCTGATAAATTTCATAAAATCCCCCTACTACACATTCATTAAAAAATCGCTTACATTTCGTTTTCCTGAATATATATTTCGACAAATATCTACTATATCCTCTAACAAGCATGATTGGCTTTAGAAATGGGCAGGGTTTTTAATCTACTATGTAAATAGAGTAAGCGTGAGGTTGATTGCTACCATTGTTCCTTTCACCTAGTAATACTGTCCTTAAAATTCCATTACACAAGAAAAAGGGCACCTTCATATTTGAAGATGCTCTTTACAAAAAGGATGTCTATTTAAAAACAGTTCAAAACGTACAATGCAGCCCCTTCCCTATATTTGGATAGGGACAGAAGATCTCTTTACGAATACCCTATCGTTTTAAGGAGAACTTTTCTTGAACACTTCTATTAACCAAGTATTTTGGTAGTTGCCCTTTTAGGACATCCACTACATTTTGTGCGGTTTTTTGTTTTAAATCCATTTCCGACTCCTCCGAATAAAAGGCGACGTGCGGGGTTAAAAGGACATTCTCCATCCTAAGTAGTGGATGATCGCTATTGATTGGTTCTTTTTCCAGAACATCTAATGCAGCCGCTGCAATTTTTTTCTGTTCTAAAGCTTCAATGAGTGCTTGTTCATCAATGATAGGTCCACGTGCTGTATTAATAATACATGCCTCTTTTTTCATGAGGTTAAACTGTTCAAAGCCTACCATTCCCCTTGTATGTTTGTTAAGCGGAGTATGAATCGAAATAAAATCAGAACGTCTGCACAGTTCATCCAATTCCACTAAATCAACATTCATTTCTTCAGCAACTTCAGCTGGAACAAATGGGTCATACGCAATCACTTTTAATCCAAAGGCTTGGGCCTTTTTTGCAACATTTCTCGGGATGTTCCCAAAGCCAACAAGACCTAGGGCTCTATTTTTCAATCTATAAATCGGTTTACTTACTTTATAATCCCATTCGCCACTTTTTACAGAGTTATTTAAAGTTACTATTTTTCTTGCCAATGTTAGTAACATAGCAACGGCATGGTCCGCCACTTCATCAAGACAGTAATCCGTTACATTGGTGACGAATATCCCTTTTTCAGTTGCTGCATCGATATCAACTGTATCAAACCCTATTCCATATCTCGCAATCACTTTACAATTTTCTAATTGATCAATGACACGCTTGGTAAAAGGTGCATATTGGTGGATGATGCCATCTGCATCTTTCGCGATATGTATGACGTCTTCCTCGGTTTTACATTGCGCTGTTATGATTTCTGCATTTAGTTGTTCTAACACTCTCATCTCAGGCTCGAGTGTACCATATTCATAATCCGTGATGACGACTTTAAACTTTTTCATTTTTCGGCACCCCTATGTAATAGATTGAAATGCAGATGCTAAAACAGGAAGGATGAGCAACCCGAGTGGGCCAAGAAAATAACCTCTGACCCACAGGAGCTATGTCACTTAATCAACTACTCTTTCTGGTTTACCCGATTCAATCGACTTATGGGCAGCACTAAGGATTGCGGTGACATGATGAGAGCTTTCAAGGCTAATGTGGGTAGGTTGATTATCGAGTACGCAATCAACAAAATGTTCGATCGCTAAAGGGACAGCGCCTATTCGTTTACCCCCGATTTCAAAGTTTAGTTGGTTTCTTGGAGTCGCAAACCCATCAGGGCCACCATATTCGATATTCTCGATTTTTCGATCGAGGTAAATAACCTCTTCTTCTGTAACCACTTCGACAAAGGAATCAACAATTGTAGGATATGTATTCGGATAGATCCAGCAGGATTCAAAGGTTGCAATCGCCCCGTTTTCATACTTTGCCTGAATCTGGACTGCATCAGGGGTATCTATCCCTTTCCCTTTAAGTACTTTATGAACAGCTGTCGCATAAACCTCGACTACCTTTGAGTCAAATAACCAGTTCATTAAATCAATATCATGTGAGGATAAAAAATAAGCCGGCGATGTTTTATGCGACCATGTAATCATTTCTGTTGGGACAGCGATTCTATCATTCTTTCTGGCATAGCCCATAATTGGAGACAGATTTTTCTTTTGCAGTAGCTGTTTTGCCTGAGCATATGAGGATAACCATCGATTACTGAATAATGTCATCACTGTTAGGTTCTTCTGTTGGGCAAATGCAACGATTTCCCTACTTTCTTCAACACTTATGGTTAAGGGCTTTTCTACAAGCACATGCTTTCCAGCTGCCAATGCATCCATCACAATAGAAAAATGCGCGAAGTCTGGAGTAGCTATACTTACCGCATCAACGTCCTCTGTATCTAGCATTTCCTGATGATTTTCATAATACGTAACACCAAATTGATCACTTATCTCTTTTCCACGAGTGGGGTTCGGGGTTGCCAACGCTTTGATTTGGCTTCGATGGTATTGCTGATAAATCGTCATGTGCTGCTGCCCCATGATTCCTCCACCAATTTGTCCTACCTTCAGCATTTTATTAAAACCTCCCAGTTTATTAGGGACCTTTTGTAAATCGGATCCCGTGTGGGACGAGGGACCTGTCCCTGCGTCCCAGTTATGACCCCATTGATATTGTTTGTAGAATGGTGAAGTCTTTTTCTTTACCCCAATTGAATAGGATGAAGTCTGCTGGTGAGCCTACTTCAAGGGTTCCGACTCCGTCATCTGTTAGGCCAAAGAGTTCTGCGGGATGTAATGAAGCCATATTGATGACTTCTTCAAGCGAAAATAGCTCATTTTTTAACACCTTTTCAATTCCTACATGTAGTGGAGTAGCAGATCCTGCAAGGATATCTGGTGTACTTGCTAAATGTAGGAATCCATCTTCTTCAAGGACCACATCATCATTAATATGCGTGTGATAGCGACCTGGTGGTAAGCCTGCTAAATTTACAGCATCACTTGTTAAAATGGCCTTCTTGCCTTTAGCTCGAACCATGACCTTCAACGTCGAGTATGGCAGATGATGTCCATCTGGAATCAGTCCTGCCCAAAGTTGATCCTCTGCAAGTTGAGCCCAAATATAATTTGGATGACGCTTAATATAAGGATGTGCCCCATTGCCAAGATGAGTACTCATGGTAGCCCCTGCATTTACAGCTTTCTGTATATCTTCTTCCGTACTATTGGAATGTCCGATTGCTGCAACTACCCCTACTTTTGCTAGGTTTTCTATAAATGGTATTGCTCCTGGCTTTTCAGGCGCCAGCGTAACTTTGCGAATACGTCCCCCTGCAGCCTCTTGCCATTCTAAAAATTCATCCCAATCCGGATCTCGAACCCAATCTCGGTTATGTGCTCCTCGAGGACCATCCTCCGTTGAAATAAATGGTCCTTCAACGTGAATGCCAATAACCGCATGATTGACAACAGGGTCTATCTCACACGCCTTCGCTATTGTTTTAACACAGTGAAGGATCCTTTCTTTTGTTCCTGTTACAACCGTTGGACAAAACCTCGTTACGCCACCTTCTTGTAACACCCTTACAACATTTTGAATGGTCTCTACCGTAGAATCATGACTATTGATGTCAAAGCCACCAATGCCATTTACTTGAACATCAATCAGCCCTGGCGCAATCCAATTTTCAGCCTCTTCCGTTGCTTTCGTGATCGAAGAAATTCTCCCATCCTTGACTTGAACTTCAATCGTCTCACCGGTAACCCAATGCTTTCCAACCCATTTTTGTACCATGTAACTTCCTCCCAACATCAATTTCCTTTATGGAACCTCTTTCAATAAGCTTCGGTTGGAGCAAAATATCAACTTCATTAAATTCTCCATCCAGTACTTCCAGTAGGATTTTACAAGCGATTTTTCCCATTTCATAGTTTGGTTGATGAATGGTTGTGAGGCCTGGCGAAATCATTGAGGAAACTTCAATATCATCAAGGCCCATGACACTCACATCATCTGGTATTTTTAAGCCCATCTCATTCAACTGTTTGTAAACACCTAGTGCAGTCATGTCATTACAAGCAAAAATGGCAGTTGGTGGATTCTGTAAGTTCATCAGTTTTTCAGTCAAGTTTCTCCCATTTTCGAATTCGTAACTATTCTCAATCGATTCATATTCATTTGTTGAAATAAGGATGTATTCTTCAGGTAAATCAATTTGATATTGAAGCATCGCGCTGCAAAATCCATCAAAAACACTTTTTCGACTAAATCGATCAAGAGGAGCAGAAATAAACCCTATTTTCCGATGACCTTTTTTTAATAAATGCTCTGCAGCCATAAAACCTGCTCTTTCATAGTCAAATAGAATTTGCTGACAATCAAAGTTCTCCATTTTTTGATCCAATGCTACAAGAGAAACACCTCTCTCCTGTATCTCAGAAAACATGGAATAGTCATTAGAAATGGATGAGACAATGATTCCTTTCACTTGATTTTCATACAACGTTTGTAAATAACCCTTTTCAACATCCGCACTTCTCCCTGAATTACATAACAAAACCTGCTTACCTGCTTGCCTCGCTACTTCTTCAATTCCCAACAGAAGTTTCGGATAAAAAGGATTACTTATCGAAGGAAGGATTACCCCGATATTTGTAGTAATTTTCTTCTTAAGCTGACGTCCAATCATATTAGGCATATACCCCAACAAATCAGCCGCTTCCTCCACTCGTTTCCTAAGTAACGGTCTAACTCCATATCCACTATCACTTAAGACCCTCGAAACAGTGGCTGGAGAAACTTTTGCTTCCTTAGCAATGTCGTATATCGTAATATTTTTTTTAGATTCATTCATCATAGTTCTCCTCGTTAGACTACATCATATAAAGAAGGGTACATCCTCAAATGCTGATTAAAGGAATGTACCTCGACTTTTTTAATTACGTTATTTTACATTTTTATCAATATCATCAATCATTGCTTCAACTTCTTCAATGAATGTATCAAGATCCATTTCACCTGTTAAATATTGTTGAAGTAGCTTTGGTACTTCATTGATTAGCACTGGGTATTCTTTATAGAATGGAGCAGTGACAGACTTTTCAATGATTGCAAGTAAGTTGTCTTTCCATTCTGCATCAATTTTATCGAAATGCTCTTTAATTACAGGAAGTTTCCCCCATTCCGTACCAGCTGCAATTTGGGTTTCACCATCCATTAAAGCCTCTTGAATAAATTGAACAGCCGCTTCTTGATTTTTAGAAGCTCTAGGAACAATGATTCCTGCCGTAAATGCATAAGAACCATTTACTTCTGAACCTGGAATTGGGATAACCGTTGTATTTCCTTCACCTACAGTTGGTTCAGCCTCAGGAGCGTGTGAACCACTCTGTAAAAGCATGGCAACTTGATCAGCCTTATAGTTATTACGGCCCGCATCTTTGTTTGTGAATGTATCGATTGAGAAAACGCCTTCGTCAGCACCCTTTTTCCAAATCTCTAGCATTTCTCTCATTTCAGGTGTATCAAATGTTAATACACCATCCTTGTCGTAAAAGGTTCCATTCATGGCTTGTGCAACTGAAATTAATGTGGATTGTGCATTTGGTCCCCACTGAATTGTCATACCTTGTTGGG
Organism: Ferdinandcohnia sp. SAFN-114; assembly: GCF_059415045.1. NCBI lineage: Bacteria > Bacillati > Bacillota > Bacilli > Caryophanales > Bacillaceae > Ferdinandcohnia > Ferdinandcohnia sp. SAFN-114. The sequence continues at coordinate 88,844 of NZ_JBPFDQ010000003.1, forward strand.
TAACCTTACCGCCTTCAACCTTTGTCATTTTCTTTGCATATTCATAGAGTTCATTCCAATCTTTCGGTTGAATCACTTTGCCATCGGCATCTAAAAGACCAGCTTCTTCAAACATTTTCTTATTCACATTGATTGCATATGTTTCTAAGCTGATTGGAATTGCAAACTGGAAGCCGTCAATCTCACCAAAGCTAATCGAATTACCAACAAAATTTTCTTTTGCAGTAGGACCTTGGAAAAAGTCCGTTTCATTAAAATCAATTAGTAAATCCTTTGCGAGAAACTGGACAGCCGTTGCAGTTCCATCAACCATTGCGATATCAACATCTGTTTTTCCTTGCGACCATTGTAAGGCAAAAGTAGATAGTACTGTTCTGTCTGCATATGGAGAAATTTGAACTTGGATATCTTCATGATTTGCATTGAACTTTTTAACTGCCTGATCTAATTTTAGTTTTTCAACCATCCACGCATCGGCCCCGAGTTTTAACGTTACTTTTCCGCTATCTTTTTCTTCTCCACCTGATATCTTTTGTGTTGGATCTTTCGATGAACACGCAATAGGGATTAATAACACAATGGAAATAACAATCAAACCTAGTAATCTAGCAAATCTCTTCATACATCTACCCCCTGCAATTTTTTATTATCATTGAGAACCTACTCGCCTAAATAACAACAGCTCCTCCCTTCTACCCTTTAATTGACCCTTGTGAAATACCTTCTACCATCTGCTTTTGGAAAATAATAAATATGATAATTGGCGGTAGCATCGATAAGACGATTACTGCAGCCAAAGTACCAAACGCCCAAACCTCTCCTTTAAAAAGGGTTAGACCAACAGTTAATGGCATGGATGCCTGGTCAGTCGCTAATGTTTTGGCTAATGTGTATTCACCCCAAATGTTATAAAAGCCATGGATGATGATAATAATTAATCCATTTTTGGCCATCGGCAGCATCACTCTCCACCATGTTTGGAAGACGCCACACCCATCGATTGCTGCTGATTCCTCGATTTCTTTTGGAATACTTAAGAAGGTTGCCCTCATAATAAAGATGGCAAATGGAAGCCCCACCGCTACGTTAGGTAGGATCAGTCCTAGATTTGTATTTAAGATTCCTAAGCGATTTTCCATAAGGTACATCGGAATAAGAAAGATCGCCAGTGGAAGAGTGATTGTCATTAGCAAAGCAACAAGTAAGATATCTTGTCCTTTAAACGGCAACCTTGCAAATGCATAACCAGCTAACGCACTTAAGATTGTGATCAAGATAACCCCAACAATGGTGATGATGGCACTGTTTACAAAGTAATTTGAAAAGCCTTCCGTAAATATCTTGATATAGTTATCAAAGATGATATTATTCGGGAAAAAGCTTTGTGGTACCTGAAAGATCTCTTCTTCTGATTTAAATGAATTGAATAATGTATAAATGAACGGAGTAATGAAAAACAATGCTGCTGCGAATAGAATAAAATACTTAATCCCACTACTTAATCTTGAAACTCTCATCATCTTCCCCCCTTCATTACGCCTTTTCTTTCGTACGGTTAATATAGAAATTAATTAACGAGAATACGAGTGCTAATGTTCCAAGGATATAAGCCATCGCTGAAGCATAGCCCATATCAAAATACGTAAAGGCTGTATAGTAAATTTCTTGGTAGAGTACAAGTGTTGAGTTACCTGGCCCACCATCCGTCATGACCATCGGTTCTACAAACACCTTCAGACCATGTAGGATTGCCCAGATTCCGGTTAAAATATAAGTCTCCTTTAAGTTCGGGAGGATGATATAGAAGATTCTTTTAAAACCACTAGCTCCATCAACCTCAGCAGCCTCAAGGATATCCCTTGGAATCGATTGCAATCCTCCTAGGAATAGAATGGTTTCGAATCCGATCGTTGCCCAAAGACTTACTCCGATAATACTCGCCATTGCCGTATCCCCATTGTTCAACCAGGCATACGTCAAAAATGGCATATTTAAGACGTCACCTAATATATGGTTTAACAGACCATAGTTTTCTTGGAGAATCCATAGAAATACAAGTGCTGATAAAGAAACAGGAACAACAATGGGCAAAAAGATAATCGTGCTAAGAAAATTATTGAATCGCTTCGTATGGAATATGAGTAAAGCTAATGTTAATGAGATAACCATTACGAGCACAAAATAGGACGTTCCAAACACAAATGTATTTTTTAACGAAACGATAAAGTTTTTGTCCTTAAGAGCTTCAATATAGTTTTCCAGCCCTATAAATGTTGGCTTTGCATCATATACAAAATTGTAATCGTGTAAACTCATATAAAACGAGTAGACAAGTGGATAAACCATAAAAGAAAAAATAAATAAGAAAGCAGGAAGAATAAAAAGGATGCCATATAGTCTTTTTTTCTGATTCATCGATCTAATCTTTTTAGGTTTAACCACCTTGTTCTCTAGCATCGGCTGGCTTTCCATAAGCTTGCCTCCCTACATATAGAAATCGATTTCTAAAAATTGGTTATTGGTATTGTTTTAGGCTTTCCTTATTCAGTTCGGAAGAAGATTGTTCGTCTAAAAATAGAGTAATGTCTGGGTGGGTTTTAAGAATGGTTGCGGGAATCATGTTGGTGACATCTTTTTCAAAAACATCTTTGATTGCTTTTGCTTTAACTTTGTGAGGTACACAGGAGATAATCGTTTTACAACTCATAATTTGATGAACTGACATTGAAATAGCTTGATTTGGTACTTTGTCTACAGACTCAAACCATCCTTCTCTTACTTGCTGTGCTTTGCAATCGTCATCTAAATTTACAATTATGTAGGGGTCCTTTGTGTCAAAATCAGCTGGAGGATCATTAAAAGCAACATGAGCATTTTCTCCAATACCAATTAATCCTAGGTCAATTGGTTCTTTACTTATTTCTTTGGATAGCTCTTTGACCTTTTCTTGATAATCGCCTTCTCCATCTACAAAATGGGCTTTCTTTAAGGAAACAAAATCTACAAATCGTTCTTTCAGATACTTTCTGAAGCTGGCTTTATGGGATTCAGGCAGGTTCACGTATTCATCGAGATGGAACATTTCAACCTTACTCCAATCAACCTCCATCCTTATCAGATGATTGATGGTTTCAAACTGAGAAGCACCGGTAGAGAGCGCGAGTCTAGCACTACCCTTTTCCTTAATCGCTCGATTTAACACTCCAGCTGCTTGAGCCGCAGCTTCTTTTCCAAGTTTCTCAGGAGTTTCTAGTATTTTTACATTCACATTAATTCCTCCATCCTTTTTAGAAATCGATTTCTTTTTAATATTGTTAATTATCTAAATATTTATTAAATAATAGCACGTTCGAAAGACTACGACAACGCTTTCAACATATTTTTTTTCGGAAACTGTGATACTTTCTTCCTAGATGTTTTAAAATACGTTGAATTTCCGGATGTTATTCCTAGTTTTTAAAATAAAAATTGATAAAAGTTTTATTAGTTACCACGTTCGGTTTCAGGCGAATTTCTAGAAACTTTTCTAGGATAGGGAGAAATATTTCATTTTTTCCTGTTCTTTCCAGATTAAAAATGTTTGAATAACACATTCTAATAAAAAATAGTAGGGTGGTTATGTTGATAGCAAATTTTTTTAGAATTGCAAATGCAATTGTGTTATGGGCTATTGTTATATACTTTCTTCCAAAAAAATCGTTTAAAAGATTTTTGCCAGTTACTTTATTTTGTTCGTGTCTTTTGTTAATACAAACACTCTTAAACCCAATTTTTAACTGGTGGAAGGTTAAAGGAGGTACCAAATACATGGTATTTGATGCCTTAGCCTTTATATTTGGTCCCTTTTTTACAATTAATATGTGGGTGTTTCATTTTACTTATGGGAAATTTTCGCTCTATGCATTAAGCAATTTAATCATGGATCTCATTTTCGCCTTTCCCTTAAACGCTTTTTTTCAAAAGATCGGTCATTATAAACTAAAAAAGTTTAATTCTAAAATCATCTTTTTAATTTTCTACTCATTTTCTCTTTTGAATTATGCTTTTCAGAAATTCTTCGAAAAGAATAACTCGGAATTAACTAACCCTGAATCCAGTAAATAAACTGGATTTTTTTTAGTGTGTCAAAACTCTATAAAAAAAATGACAACCATATAGGTTACCATTTTATCTTTCGCATTTTATTTTGGTGGGACGTGGCCCGTCTAAATGATATTCATACCGACCTGTTCATCTTAGAAATTCTATAAGTTAACAAAAAAGTCCATCACCAAATAGGTGATGAACTGAATTGAACTAGATAAACTTTTTCTTAAATATAATTATGTGAGCTTTAACCTTAAACACTACCATTTTCATCACGGCAAACCAGTCCTGTCACAAATTGTAACCATGCATAGACTCCGGTTTTAACCGTTTCTGATACAGCAGAATCCTTACTTGGATCTAAGCAAACAAAGTCAATATGACGAACAGAAGAATGTCTACCAATCTCTATCAAAGAATCAAACAACTCAGTGGTAGATAAGCCTCCTGGTGTGGAAGCAGGTACCCCTGGGGCAACCGATATATCGAGTACATCCATATCAACTGTTACATACACCCGGTCCACTTTTTCCGATAACTTGTTAAGTGCTTCTTTTACAGTTTGAACAAATCCCGCTTTGCGAGCTTCTTTCAACGTTACCATTTGAATAGAATGTTCTTTGGCGTATGTAACCAGTGGTCTTGTATTAAAATAGCCATGCAAACCTATATTGATGATATCTTCTCCTCGGACGGTTGAACCATCCACCAATTGTCTTATTGGAGTTCCGTTTGCAGGTCCTAATTCAGCCGGATCACGTACATCCAGATGGGTATCAAGTTGCAGGATTCCAATGGACTCATCTGGAAAAGCTTCCTTAACCCCTCTTACTGCACAGGCTGTTATGGAATGGTCACCGCCAATCATTGAGGTGATCGTATTAGGATAGGATGATGCTAAGTAACTTGTAACCTCTTGTATTCGATGGTGGGATAAGGGAATGTCAGTAGTATGCATTACGATATCCCCTGCATCTGCAACCTTGTAATCTACTAAATCAATATCCTCATCGATGTTGTAAGTGGAAAAGCCTTTCCATATCCGACGAAATTCCGTTGGATATAAGGATGCACCTGATACACTAATTGAAGAGCGTGAAATCGGTGCACCATATAGAAGAAGATCTGGTTTTTCCTCCATATGATTAATTTGTTTGACCCACTGGTGAACATAAATTGGGTCATCTGTATTCACATTCCAAGACCATTCAGGTGGTTGTAGCCACTGCTTGCTCATAGTTACCTACCACCTTTACACCCTTTTTCCAGACGGCCTTTACATGGTTAACACCAAACAAATATTGTAATTCCTGATAGTTCTTCACATTCCATAACACCACATCTGCTTGCTTCCCGATTTCTAGCGAACCTATTTGATGTTGACGATTAATCGCACATGCTGCATTATACGTTGCAGCCGTTAATGCTTCTGCAGGTGTCATTCGCATAGTGATACAGGCCAAGTTCATCACAAGCGGCATCGATGTAGTCGGGGAAGATCCTGGATTACAATCAGTAGAAATCGCAACAGCTACACCTTCATCAATCATTTTTCTTCCATCTGCTGCTTCTTCTCGTAAATACAAAGCGGTTGCTGGTAGTAAGCAAGCAATTGTTCCAGCTTTGGCCATTTCTTTTATCCCATTTTCAGAGGCCTTCAACAAATGTTCCGCTGAAATGGCACCAACCTTGGCTGCTAATTCCGCCCCGCCATATGATACAATCTCATCTGCATGTATTTTCGGAATCAATCCGTATTTTTTCCCTGCTTCTAAAATTCGTTCTGATTGCTCAGGCGTGAAAACATCCTTTTCACAAAAGACATCATTAAATTCCGCTAATTGCTCCTCTGCCACAATTGGAAGCATTTCATTAATTACATAATCAACAAACTTTTCCTCTCTCCCTTTGTACTCGGGTGGAACTGCATGTGCTCCCATGAAAGTTGGAACAAGGTCAATCGGATGTGTTTCTTGTAGTTCTTTCATGATTCGAAGTTGCTTTAGCTCGGTTTCAATGTCCATACCGTAACCACTTTTTCCCTCGACTGTTGTGACACCATGCTGTAAAAAGGAATCTAAGCGCTTCTTTGTTTGAGTGATTATCTCCTCTTCTGTGGCCTGTCGGGTCATACGGGTGGTTGCATGAATTCCACCACCCTCATTCATAATCTCCATATAAGAGACACCTTCAAGACGCATTTCAAATTCACGCTCACGGCTTCCACCAAAAGCAACATGTGTATGGGGATCAATTAATCCGGGCGTCACCAAGTAACCAGATGCATCAATTACTTCAGCCGTTTCTATTCTAGTTTTAAAATTCTGTTCCACTTCTTGAGTCGAACCTACCCCTTTAATAATTCCGTCTTCGATCCATAGGCTCCCATCTTCAATTATTCCTAATTGAGACATGGCTTCCTTTGAACGGGGACCTGCCTCTTCGGATACAAGCGTTGCCAGCTGTCCAATATTTTTAATCCAAATCGGTTTTCCCATCTTATTTACTCTCCATTTCTAACATCGGAATGTTTACTCCTCTTTCACGTGCCGTTTTCTTCGCTAACTCGTAGCCAGCGTCTGCATGGCGTACTACACCCATTCCTGGATCTGTAGTTAGAACGCGTTCAATACGTGCTTCTGCTTCTTTCGTTCCATCCGCAACAATTACAATTCCTGAGTGGAGCGAATATCCCATTCCAACTCCACCACCATGGTGAAGGGACACCCATGTTGCTCCACCAACAGCATTGATCATTGCGTTTAAGATCGGCCAATCCGCTACGACATCAGAGCCATCTTTCATCGCTTCTGTTTCCCGGTTTGGTGATGCTACAGAGCCTGAGTCAAGATGATCACGTCCAATTACGATTGGAGCCTTTAATTCGCCATTTGCTACCATTTCATTAATAATTTTACCGAAACGCGCTCTTTCTCCATATCCTAACCAGCATATTCTGGATGGTAATCCTTGAAACTGGATTTTTTCCTGGGCCATACGGATCCAATTACATAAATGGTCATTGTCACTGAACTCACGTAAGATTACTTCATCTAGCTTATAAATATCTTCTGGATCTCCAGAAAGTGCAACCCATCTAAAAGGACCTTTTCCTTCACAAAATTGAGGTCGGATATAGGCTGGGACAAATCCAGGAAAGTCAAAAGCGTTTTCTACACCTTCGTCCTTGGCAACTTGGCGAATATTGTTTCCATAATCAAATGTAACTGCGCCTTTCTCCATCATTACAAGCATCGCCTTTACATGCTTAGCCATTGAAGCCTTAGATTCCTTCACATATTGGGTTGGATTATTTTTTCGTAACAGTGCTGCTTCTTCAAGGGACATGCGTGATGGTACATACCCGTTTAAAGGATCATGCGCAGATGTTTGGTCTGTAACGATATCTGGAATAAATCCTTTTTCAAGCATCTCCGGAAGAATATCTGATGCGTTTCCTATTAGTCCAATTGATAATGCTTTTCCTGTTAATTTCGCCTCAATAGCGATACGAATGGCTTCATCTAATGAATCTGTTTTTATATCTGTATATCGGGTTTCAATCCTTCGGTCAATTCGAGTTTCATCAACATCAATACCGATACATACTCCGCCATTCATTGTCACAGCCAGAGGTTGAGCACCACCCATTCCGCCTAGACCCGCAGTTACTGTAATCGTGTTTTTAAGTGTGCCACCAAAATGTTGCTTCCCTATCTCTGCAAATGTTTCGTATGTTCCTTGTACAATTCCTTGAGAACCAATATAAATCCAACTTCCCGCAGTCATTTGGCCATACATCATAAGCCCTTTTTGGTCGAGTTGATGGAATGTTTCCCAATTTGCATAGGCAGGGACAATATTGGAATTCGCTATAAGTACTCGTGGTGCATCTGGGTGAGATTTAAAAATAGCAACTGGTTTCCCTGATTGAACCACTATTGTTTCATCATTTTCCAATTCTTTTAACGACTTGACGATGGCATCAAAACAATCCCAGTTACGTGCCGCCTTTCCAATTCCACCATAAACAACTAAGTCCTCTGGCTTTTCTGCAACCTCATGATCTAAATTATTCATTAACATACGAAGAGCAGCTTCTTGCAGCCAACCTTTCGTATTTAATTCAGTTCCACGATATCGAATAACTTTTTGAGTTTTTGTTTGTTCCATCTCGATGGCCTCCTTTGATATAAAAACATAGTGATTTAGTTTCGTTCATATTTTTTAAACGTTAGAGCAGCTTACCAACCTTCTCTTCAACCACTGAAATAATCTCTCCCGAGTGTATAAATTCCTTCAAGATTTCTAAATAAGGGTAAAGATATGTATCTTCGTCCATTTTTGGTATGGATTGTTCAATACGTTCTAGCACAGCTGTTGAAGCTGAGCCGGGAGTCAAATTACTTTCAACAAATTGATGTGCATTATATATTGCCAAAAGCTCAATCGCTAAAATATATTCCAGTTTTCTTGCTATTTCTCGTGCCTTTTTCGCCGAGTTATAACCCATGGCTACATAATCCTCTTGATCTGCACATGTAGGAATACTGTCAACTGTTGCAGGTGTGGATAATAATTTCATATCATTTAGTAACCCTGCTTGAGAGTACTGTGGAATCATTAACCCTGAATTAAGACCCGCATTCTGAACAAGGAATGGGGGGAATCCTGAAAGATGTTGATTGATAATCCGATAGTTCCTGCGTTCAGACATTTTCGCTAATGCAGTTACTGCAATACAAGCTGAGTCCAATTCAATGCCTACGTAGGATGAATCGCAATTACTTCCTGAAATGGCACCACCATCTACCTCATCTGGCCATAAAACTGGGTTGTCACTACATGCATTCATTTCTATTTCAAAAGTATTCAAAGCATCAAAAAGTGTTTTTTTGGCAGCTCCATGAAGCTGCGGGATGGCACGTAAAGATAAGGCATCTTGTAAACGGTGATTAATCGACTGTTTTGCAAGTACCGAGTCCTCTAAGATCATTCTTACATTTGTAGCTGTGTTTTTTTGATGTGGGTGTGGTCTGACTTTCATCAAACGATCGTCAAATGCACGTGTGGTTCCCCTTAATACTTCTAATGACATTGCCCCGATGATATCTGCCGCCATAACAGCTTGTAACATGTCATACAAAGCTAAGGCTCCAATAGCAGTTGGACTAGTTGTACCACTAATTAACGCTAATCCTTCTTTTGCGGAAAGTTCAATTGGCTCTAATCCTACTTTTTGAAGGGCTTCTTGTGATGGCAATAACTCACCATCTACATAGGCCTTTCCTTCCCCTAGCAGAACCAAGGCGATATGAGCTTCAACACTTAGATATCCAACGGAACCTTCACGAGGTGCGAAGGGGATGACACCACGGTTTAAAAATTCTCGGTACATTTCCAACGTCTTGAGTCGGACCCCCGAATACCCTTGGCCTAAATTTTGTAACACCATTAGCATAATAGCCCTGACACTTTCCTCTTCTAGTGGTTCACCAACTGATGTAGCGTGAGACAAAAGAATATTCCTTTGCAAAACCTTCGTTTGATCGGCAGAAATAATTTTTGTGGATAGAGCGCCAAAGCCCGTATTGACCCCGTACATAATCCGTTCTTCATCAATCCACTTGTTTACGAGCTGACAGGACTTTTCTACCCGCCTTCTGTATTCGTCCGAAAACTCAACTTGAGTACCAAAACGCGCTATGGAGACGAACTCATCTAATGTAATTTCATGACCTAATACTACTTTTTTCATCTTGTTGCCTCCATTAACTTTTCTATTTCCTTAATCAAGATTATTTTTCAATTTTATCGAAAAAGAACATTTTGATTGCTGAACAAACTTGAAGTACAAAAATGAATAAAACAGCAGAACCACCTAGCGCAGCAAGGTATTTAACACCATCTACCCCTTGTTCCCCACCTGCAAATGCAACCATTACGTAAGCAATAATAGCAATTGAAATCGCCCATACTAGCATTTTCCATTTTGCCGGTTCTTCATCAAAACGAATATTCACAGTACATAACGTTGCAATTGAACGAACCATTGAATCTGCTGCTGTTGCAAATGAAAGGATTAATGCGATCATCACCACAGGAATAATAATTGCTCCCAAAGGTAGATTGGCTAAAAAGGCCCATAAACCGGCAACAGCTCCACTTTCTTTAATGGTAGAAACGAGATCGACTGTATTGTTTTGTTGCCAATGTAGGGCTGTCCCACCGAAAACTCCGAACCAAACAATACTAAATACAGCCGGTAGGATCCAATTGATTAACATGAACTGTCGAATCGTTCTTCCATATGAAATGACTGCAAGAAATATCCCCATTAATGGTGCGTAGGCAATCCAAATCGCCCAATCATATAATGTCCACCACATAACAAGTGCTTCTCCACCAATGATTCCCGGATCAAGACCCCAACCCCAAAAATTTTGTAGCCAGTGTGAAAAACCTGCCGTAGTCGTTTGTAAAATATAAAGGGTTGGACCAATAATGATAAGTGCTACTAAAATGACATAGAATACGGTGGTATTGATGTTCGCCATTCTGCGAATCCCTTTATCTAAACCATTCAAGGCTGAAAGCGTAAACATTGAAGTTATGATAAAAACCAGTATGAGCCAAACGATAGGTCCTTGCTTGATACCATAAAACGTCTCAATACCTGAACCTACTAAAGCTAAACCAGCTCCAAGCGAGGAAGCTAAGCCAAGTGCGATTGCCAAAACAGATAATGTATCAATAATCCCTGGCCAAATTCCCTTTGTGATCTTTTCACCAAACAATGGCGTTAAGGTCCCTGTAACAGACAATGATTGCTTACGATTAAAATACATATATGCAACTACTAATCCACTCAGCGAATACATTGCGTAAGGAATGAATGTCCAGTTGTATAGGGAACGTCCCATTGCATAAATGGCAGCCATAGAGGTACCTGGTTCGATTCCCGTATTTTCCATTTCCCCATATATGTTGCCAAAGTATATGATCGGTTCATTAACTCCATACGTAATGACTCCCGTAGCTATTCCACCAGTCAAAGCCATTGCAAACCATGCCGAGAATGGATATTTAGGTTTCGCCTCTGAACCCCCTAAGCGAATGTTACCTAACTTTGAAAAGGTTACGATTGCCACAAGAATTAGTGCAACAATGGATATAATTTGATAAAGCCAACCGAGTCCGCGTAACGATCCTACAAACCCATTCATTGAAATATCCGTCAACAATTGATTGTTCACAATTCCGAGAATGGCCCCTCCACCTACAACAAGAAAAGCCGGTACAAAAACTGATAATCGCGTCAATTGCTTTTTGTCTACAACGATTTTAGTAGCCCTATCATTTTCTGTTTTCAATGACATCATAGATTCCCCCCTACTTATAATTCTGAAATAGATAAAGAAGCGAAAAACGAAAGGACAACTCTTAGACTTAATACTAGGCGCTCGTTGACCTAACAGATAATTTTTCCTTATCCCAATATACTGAAAATTTTAACGAATATTTTCTCGTAGAAATAGATGATTCATTTTCGAATTATGATAGTTTCTTTTGAAAAATTATATAAATAGGAAGTTAAATATCCAAAAACTTATAATTATTTACGATTATTATAATTATTTACGTTTTTTTAGAGAAAGGACGTTTATTCCATTCCCTCTCTTATATGCATCCGATATTCACGAGGAGATATCTTTGTCATTTCTTTAAATATCCGAGTAAAATAACTAGGATTACGAAACCCAACATGATATGCGATTTCTTTAATCGTTAGCTGCCCATCATGTAGGAGGCGCTTTGCTTCATTAATACGTATATTTGTTAAATACTGACGAAACGAAATCCCCTGCTTTTTCATTAATAAGTGGCTGTAATACGATGTACTCCTCCCGACAGCTACTGCAACATCTTCTAATGTTAAATCAGGATTGGTATAATGCTTTTCGATATAAAGGAGGCCTCTTTCAATTACATCTTTCTTTGAAAACACTTCACCCGTTTTAGCACGATCAAGTAAATCGTATAAAAACAAAAGGATTTCCTGCACAATTCGATATAGTACACGATTGAATAAAATCTCTGAAAATATTTTCATATAATATTCTTCCATTTCATCGTGATCGAGTTGATAGGTTTTCATGAATCTTCTGATCTGAGCTAGGATGCTTGTTAGGCGTGTCCTTAATTTTTCCGGATTTGGAAAAGGCGTTTCCATATGTAAAAACTCCTGATGCATCCATCTTTTTATTCGATGTTTATCAAAACTGTTTAACATCTCTACCCATTCCCGCTGTTCAGCAGAGGTTAAAAAGGGGTCTATTTCTCGCCACTGTTCATTAACTTCTTTTGGTAAAATGACTTGACGATACCCAATAAAAAACGTCATTTCTAACAGCCTTCTAGCCACTATATACATTTCATATACAGATTTCATTTCATTATTAGGCGGGATCACGACTGCAGCAAGAGGTTCGATGTTTGAAGCCTCCCACTCCCTTAAGATTTTAGATGCTTCTTCTTTTGTATGCTGTGTTGGATTTTTGAACAAACATACAACCATGTCTGATAAGGGTAAAATTGTTGGATGGTCCCTGAATGGAAAATAAGTCAAAAATTGTAGCAAATCCGAAATTTTTTTGTTATTCTCCACATGTAACAGCATTAATGAAATATCACCATTATTTTGTTCTTGATCTAAAAATATAGATTGATAAGAATAGCCTTCATCCTTGTTAGGTGAAAAAGTATGTATTGGTTCTCGACTTGCAAGTAGTGACAATGCCATTCTTAGACATTGCTTGATTTTTACCGGATCGAGTGGTTTAACAAGTAAATCAACACTACCTAATTCAATTGCCTGCTTTGCCCGTTCAAAGGTCGCTTCTGCTGTAACAGCAATAATTTTGGGTGAAAAGTTTTTCACACTCCTTCTAACTTGTGACCAATGTTCAGCCGGTATCATATCTAATTCCAAATACAGAAGTTCAGGAAGTTCTTTTTCAATCACAGCCATTGTTTCCTTTACTGTGTTCGTTACGAAAACTTTATTAATCGGGATCGAGTAAGTCGATATAAGCCATTCAATTGCAACACCTTCATTGTAATCCCGTTCTGCAATGACTATTTTCATAGTTTCCTTCGCTCCTTAAAATTAGTAATCTCATCTATACTTAACATCAAGGCAATCCTTCCCTTGACTGGAGTTCTCATCCTAACTACTACATTATAGCAAAGTGAAACCTGTTCCTCCTTTCCTATACTAAGATTTTAATACGACAGTATAACAGTCTAACCCAGGAGTCCCTTTTCCTCACAAAACCAATTGAAACAAACAATTGATAGACTTGAAAATTCCCCGATATCATTGAGTTCAACCTTTAAAAATCGTTTGTTTGAAGTCGAAGAATTCAAAAATAGCCCGATTAGTACAGATTACTGTAAAATCAAGCCATTGGTTTTCCACTATAGTTTACACTGACATTCTTTGCATAAAAAAAAGCCCTTCAAGGCTTTCAAAAAATGCGGTGGGACGAGGGGACAGGTCCGTTGTCCCACCATTTTTCTTGGGATGAGGGAACCCCACTATTTTTGTTCCAGGACTTTTATAAATTCTCTCATGTAGTCTGGTAGGTCTGGTGGACGGCGGCTAGAGACGAGATGGCCGTCGGTTACGACAGGTTCGTCAAACCAAGTCGCGCCTGCATTTTCCATGTCATCTTTAATTCCTGGAGTGCTCGTCACTTTTTTCCCTTCCAGTATCTTAGCTGAGATTAGTACCCAACCTGCATGACAAATTTGTCCGATTGGCTTTTTGTCATCGTTCATTTGCTGTAGCATCGATAATACTTCCGGAAACCTACGAATTTTATCTGGAGCCCATCCTCCCGGCACTAAAATCGCATCGTAATCTTCTGCTTTTATATCACCATACGCAAATTCGGAAATGGCAGGGACACCGTACTTACCTATATATTTCTGATTCGCTTCTTCACCAACAAGGTCCACAATAGCCCCTTCTTCTCTAAGCCTCATAACCGGGTACCATAGTTCTAGATCTTCAAAGTCGTGGTGAACAAGACCGATAATCTTTTTTCCCATTAATCGCATTACATAACCATCCTTTCATTTCTAGTTTCATTCATTGTACCATTTCAAAAGGCTATCTTAAACTGAGGAGGTTTTATATAGGGTCAAAGCGAAGAAATGTATAATATAAAGGTTTGGTGAGTCCTTTCTTCCTATTCTTCAATAGTAAAAATTCAAACAAACGTTTGTTTGAAATCGGCATTTACAAAAATAGCTCGATTAGTACAGGTTACTGCACTATCGAGCTATTAGTACTCTAGTATAATTTCTTATAAATCAGATATGAAGTGGGACGAGGGACCTGTCCCTCTGTCCCTAGTTTGCAACTAGGTTGTTTTTGTGCAGGTTTCTTCCAGATGTGAATTCTGGTAATAGATCTGCATGTGCATCAATTAATTCTTTTGTCATATCCCAGATTTCATCAAGTGAAAGGACGGAAGCAGTGTGTGGGTCCATCATGACTGCTTGATAAACATAATCGATATTTTTAGTTAGAACAGCTTCAACTGTTAGTTGTTGTACATTGATATTTGTCATGTTCATCGCAGCTAATTGCGGAGGTAGTTCACCAACATAGCAAGGTTGAATTCCTCCTTTATTAACTAGACATGGAACTTCTACACAAGCATCATTTGGCAGGTTTGTAATCAAACCTGTATTGGCGACATTACCCCAAATAACACGGTCTGTACCTGTTGTGATAGAATGGATGATTGGTGCACCATATTCATGGCTTTTCTCTGCCTCAATGATTTCCCCATTTTCCACTTTAACCTTGGTTTCTTCAAACTTCTTTAAGTTGTTTTCGCTTCGACGAATATATTCGTCGATAGGAATATCAAAGCGTTGAATAAGTTCGTCTCTTTTAATAAAGTATGGAGTGTACTCTGACATATGCTCACTGGATTCTGTAACAAAATAATTCAATCGTTTCATCATTTCAAAACGGACCTTATCTTGGCTATAAATTTCTTCTTTCTCCATGGCTTCAAATAGTTTAGGATATAAATCCTCACCATTCTGCTTTAATTCTAAAAACCATGCCATATGATTAATTCCAGCAACCTTATAATCTAGTTCTTCAACTGGAATATTCAAGTAGGATGCAAGATCATCAGCCGTATTTTGAACACTATGACATAGTCCAACAGATTTAATAGAGGTTGCCTTAGATACGGCATGCATTAACATGGCCATTGGATTTGTATAGTTTAATAGATAGGCATCGGGACAAACTTCCTCCATATCTTTGCATATATCAAGCAACACCGGGATTGTGCGCAATGAACGGAATACTCCACCAACTCCTAGAGTGTCAGCAATTGTCTGTTTAAGCCCGTATTTTTTAGGAATTTCAAAGTCTTTGACTGTCGCTTCATGCATTCCTACCTGAATTAGATTTAATACAAAGTCAGCATCTCTAAGTGCTTGCTTTCTATCCAATGTCGCAAATACTTGGGCTTCTTTTCCTTTGATTAAGTTACTAGCCATTTTTTTTGCGGTATCCAGTCTTTCTTCGTTGATATCTGTTAACCAAAAAGTGGTGTCTGATAGTTCTGGATAAGAAATAATATCTGATATTAATCGTTTGGCGAATACAACACTTCCAGCACCTATAATAGTTACCTTTGTCATAATGAATCTCTCCTCAAATCATATTTATTCTTTCATTCCAGAACCGACAAAGCCCTGAATAAAGTATCGTTGGAAGAACAGAAATACAAGTAAGATAGGGATAATCGATAATAAAGTGAGTGGCATTATTTGAGTCCATTCAATATAATGTTCACCTTTTACCATAGCTAGACCTAATTGGACAGTGTACATGCTTTTTTCAGATACAACAATTAGTGGCCATGCTAATTCATTCCATCTCCACATAAATGTAAAAATAACGAGCACTGCGATTAGGGGTTTAATATTTGGCAAGATGACCTTAGTAAAAATTTTAAATTCACTTGCTCCGTCAATTCTTGCCGCTTCAATTAATGAGTTAGGAATATTTAAAATGTACTGTCTTGCCAAAAACAGTCCAAATGCCTCTGCTGCTCTAGGTACGATTAGACCAGCGTAACTGTTGATCCAATCCAATTCTTTTAATATAAAGAAGTTTGGTACCATTGTGATCTGGACGGGAATCATTAATGTACTAAGTACCATTAGAAATAAAAAGTTTCTTCCTTTGAAGCTGTATTTTGCAAAGGCATAGCCAGCCAAGCAGTTGATAAACACGGTAAGCGCCACAGCTAAAATACTGACAATTAAAGAATTGCCGATATAACCAAGAAAAGGAGCTGCATCTAGTGCATCAATAAAATTACTCCATCTTAACTCTTCAGGAAAAAGAGTAACATTCTTTGAACTTACCTCCTCAGGAGACTTTAGAGATGTAGACAACATCCAAAAGAACGGCATGATAAATAATAGAGCCATAAAGCATAAGGCGATAAATGCAACTGTCTGTTTTACAGTAAATGACCGTTTCCTTCTTCTCTTAGGTTGCATACTTGTAATGTTACGGAAGTTCCTTGTTGGGTTTGTTTCTGGATGTTCTTTATGAGAAATTGGAGTAGCTGTTGATTTCATGAATCATCCCTCCCTATCCGAAGCTGTATAGCAGTTAATACCATAATAATCAGGAAGAAGACGGTACCGATTGCTGATGCATAGCCCATGTCACCTTCAACAAATGCTTTTTGGTAAATATACTGAACGATTACTGTTGTTGAAAAGCCTGGACCACCATTTGTCATCGTGTAGATAAGGTCAAAGACCATGAAACCATGTATAACTTCCATCACGATGATAAAGACGGTTGTGGGTTTAATCATGGGAAGTGTAATTCTCCAGAACTTCTGCCAATCATTTGCTCCATCCATATCTGCTGCCTCATAAAGGCTGTCCGGAACAGCTTGGAGTCCTGCTAAATAAATAACTAAACAATAACCAATTCGTAGCCATAGCGTTGTAATTATGATGGCCGGCATTGCCCAAGTCGTTGAAGTTAACCAGTCAACTGACCCAATTCCAAAGTAAGAGAGAATTTCATTAAACAATCCATAGTGTGGATTGAACATCCATGTCCAAATGAGTCCTGCTGCTGTCATGGAGACAACAACAGGAGCAAAGAAGATCGTACGAAAGATAGGGCGCAGAGGAATCTTGCGGTTAAGCAAGATAGCCCCTAATAAACCGAATGCAGCACTCAAAGGAACAGTGGCAGCTGTATAATAGACGGTATTTCCAAGCGACGTCCAAAATACGTTATCCGAAAACAGTTTCACGAAATTTTGAAATCCAATGAATACTGGTGCCCCAAGAATACCCCAATCATGAAAGCTAATATAGAATGTGAAAATGATTGGAATAATCATAAAGATTAAAAACAATAAGACATTGGGTGCAATGAATATATAGGGGGCAATTGCTATTGAGTTCTTTTTATACCAATTTTTCATGAAATACATAGCTATAACCCCTTTTAGTTTTCTTCAAGTATAGAGTTGATCCTTTCATTGAAACTCTTAGCTGCATCTTCAGGTGTTGTATTGGAAATAAATAACTCTTCTAATGTCTCTGCTAAAGCTTGGTTTATCTTAGAAAAATTAGTGCTTGTCACTGTTTGAGCCAACTCCGATGGCACTGTCTGTGATTGTTCGATAAATAGATTCAGCATTTCAGGATCCTCAACTGCATAATTAAATGGTTCAGTAATATCTGTACGGGAAGGTAAGAATAAACCTTTCTCTACAAATGCCTTCATAACTTCTGCTTCACCCATATAGGCTAAAAATTTCTTAGCAGCCTCACTATGTTCAGAAGCAGCCGGAATTGCTATACCATTACCACCTAAGTCAGATGCTGCAGACTGCTTCACAGGCATGTATGTAACGCCCCATTCAAAATCTTTCATATCAGTTTCGTATTTCGGTATCATCCAGTTTCCTGAGATTAATAGTCCAACATTTCCAGAAGAAAATAACATATTGAAATCATCTGAACCCTTCATGCTATTACCTTGTGACATATGGTTCTTAAACATATCCTGTAAAAATCTAAAAGATTCAATAGCCTCTGGAGTATCTACATTTCCTTTTGTTGCGTCTTCATTTAGTATGGTTGCTCCATTTTGGAAGAAGAATGGTAGAGAACGGTATGAGGAACTCGCTGCCCAGTTAAATGCAATTCCTTTTTCAGCTAGCCCAGCATCCTCAATTTTTGTAGCTACATCAATAAATTCTTCCCATGTCCAAGCATCTTCAGGCGTACTTGGAGCTTCAATTCCTAGTTCATCTAAATATGTCTTATTATAGAAAACGGCTAAAGTATCTGTGTGATGTGGTAAACCAAAGATTTTATCTTCAAACGTGACTGCTGTTAATAAACTAGAATTAAAGTTTTCCTTATCTGCTTCTAAAATATCGGTAACATCTAGTAAAGCACCTTTACTAGCAAATTCTCCAAACTTTTGGTATTGAATTCGGAAGATATCTGGCGAGTCATTCGCAGCGATTCTTGTCTGGATTTTGGTGTAATAGTCCCCTTGTGATGGAGATGGTACTTGGTTCGGTTTTACATCAATATCTGGATTTTTTTCCTCAAAATCCTCGATCATATCTAAAAATGCTTGTTCCTCTCCGCCCGCAGCAGCCCAGTATACAAATTCAATTGTTTCTTTATCACTATTCTCTGCCGGATCTGATTCTCCATTACTACTATCAGATGAGCCTGCACACCCTGTTAATAAAAAGGCAATCATAAGGGATACAAAAAGAATAAAACCAGTTTTATTAAACGCTTTCATTTTACTTCCTCCTTTTTTAAACGCTTTCATTTAAATCCCCCTCCACTTAATGGCTTTACTAGAATAGTTGCGATTGGGCTGATTCCTCCTTTTAATTATTTATTATTGTTACCGCAGCTTTTGCGGACAATTAACTCAGTTGGCAAATATGTAGTTAATGGAAGTGTGATTTCACCTTTTACTCGTTCTGATAGTAATTTAACAGCTATTCTACCTAACTCTTCTTTATGTACGCGAACTGTCGTCAAAGGTGGATTTATATAGGGTGACATTTCTAAATCATCAAAGGAAATAATAGATATGTCATTAGGTATCGTTAAGCCTTTTTCCTGAATCGCCCTATATGCGCCATAGCTCATCCTATCACTGGCAATGAATAATGCTGTAGGAAGATGATCTAAAGCCAAAATTTCCTTCATCGCACGGTACCCACCATTAACTGTAAAACTGCCATTTTTAATCCATTCTTTTTTTATAGGAATATTAGCGTTATTTAGGGCTTGTTCATATCCTTGGTATCTTGCTTCCTCAGTTATTACACTTTCGGAAAGTGCATTTGCCCCAATAAAAGCAATATCTCGATGTCCAAGATTCAATAGATGACTAACCGCATTGAATGCACTCTTTTTAAAATCAAGGGTGACATAATCAATGGGTAAAGAGGGGTTTCCCCCAACAGATATGATGATTGAGACCTGTTGTTTAATCGTTTGAAGATATGAGTTTTCAAGTGGGCCAACAACAATAATAGCAGTGTTATCTCCAGTGAATTTAGTTGGCAACATACCTTCCTGCAATTCCTGTTCATCTATGGTAAATTGTATATTTAAACCCTGGTCCATCAATTCTTGTTCAATACCATAGATAATTTCTGAAAAATATGGATCCTTGTATTTATTTTTTGAATTATTTAGCAATAAACCAATCTGTACTTCAGAAATATTTCTGATTTTTTCTGTGGGTTTCATATGTTTTTTATATCCTAGTTCTCTAGAAATACTAAAAATCTCATTTCGAGTTTCTTCATCTATTGATGTTGGTGTATTATTCAGTACTCTTGATACAGTTGATACTGACACATTTACCCTCTCAGCAATATCTTTTAATGTAACTTTCATAACTTGCCCTCCAATTATTTCAGAAAAAACTCAGAAATTTTCTGTAAATTTATTGTATATTATTCAGAATTTAAAATCAATAAGAATTATTAAAAAATTTAGTCAATATATTTCTGAGATACAGGACCGGTCCCTCTGTCCCAGTTTCACTACTATATTAGCATTTCTTTAAGACGCAAATAATAGTTCCATCAAGCTTTTGTTTGAAAAATATTTCGCAGTTGATACAAGTTAAATTAATAAATAGTACATTATTAATTATTTCCTCTCTATAATTTCTGTAGTGGTACGCCCCTCTCGTCTCTCTCCCTTTTGTACTTGTCCTCATTAAAGTGTTTAGCGTATGATACACTAGACACACAACAAGCATTGCTGGATAAAGTGTTTGTCTTAAGCAATTGGAGGCGTAATCAATATGAAATTAGGTCGAAAAGTTAAATATAATCTTGTGCGTTTACTTAGAGTTAACGATAGCCCTCATCAGGTGGCGTTAGGTTTTACATTGGGTTTTATACCAAATTGGTATCCTACTTTTGGACTTGGCGTGATTCTCTCGGTCGGCCTAGCAAAATTAGTTAGGGCGAATACAGTGGCAGCCTTTGTAGGTGGTTTGATTGGGTCTCCCTTGTGGCCTGCGTTATTTTTGTTAAATTATAAAGTTGGTAGTCTTCTTTTAGATAGGAGTACGAGAGTAGATGAACTCGAGGATGTTGACTACGCAGATGCTCTGGAACATACGTTAGATGGAGTAAATAGCCTTTTTTCAAAAGGATTTACATTTCTAGAAGGGGCCTTTATTAATACCGTTCTTTTCTCCATATTCTTTTATTTCATCGTGAAATTTCTATTTAAAATGTACCGTAAAGGTTTATTACGTATGATCAGAGGGAAGTTTCACTGACCGCTCCTGTGGTTCTAGAAAGCTAGGCTTTCCTCCCCAAACACTTCACATACATCTCCTTTCATCTATTTGATGCACATTGGGGTCTAGCCCAAAGAATTAGAATAGTAATTCACCTCGTTTCACCACTAGAACAGCATTTCTACTCCACCCAAAAAGTCGTCCAATCAAGCGTTGATTGAAATTGAAAGTGCTTGGTACTGTTGTCTTAGACTGCTAATCAAACGTTTGTTTGAAATAAAATTTTGCAATTAGTACAGGTCGAAGTAAATTAATAGTACCGTAATATTCTTTAACACTTGGTTCTGGGACAAGGGACCTATCCCTCTGTCCCTCCCGGGCGTCACTGTGACGCAAAAAAAATGTAACGTTTTAGCCTTGTAGAACGTTTTTATTAGTATGAGAAACCTGGCCAGGGAAAAAGGAGTTACGTCTTATGTCCGACAACAAACATGCAAGGAAAATAGGACACGATGCTGACTTGAATTCCATTGAGGAGATTTGTTCTGCGACATGGGAAAAAGTATATCGATATATATATTATAAAGTTCAAAATCGTGAGGAAGCCGAAGATATTACGCAAGAAACGTATGTAAAGGCCATCCCCTTTTTACAAAAGGGAGGCATTCAACCAGAAAAATACAGTGGTTATTTGAGAAGCGTGGCTTTAAATTTGCTTCGTGATGTATGGCGCAAGAAAAAGCGGAGAGGCACACACGTTAATCTCGAAATGATAAATCCACTGGAAAGTGCCATAGACGATGCTACCGAAATGAGTGCACAGAGGATGGTTATTGAAAAAGCACTAACTCAACTGAAGAAAGAGCAGCGCACCATTATCGAATTAAGAATTCTACAAGGATATTCCGTAGCGGATACAGCTAAATTGATGAACAAAACAGAAGCAAACATACGTGTAATACAGTATCGAGCCATCCAAAAGCTTTCTGAAATCCTTAATGCACATGAAAAGGAGGAATAAATGAATGAACGACAATCATAAAAAACTATCTGATTATATAGATGATTTAAATGCAGAGCAAAAACCAAGTGCACATGGAAATCCAACAAACAATGAAGAACTAAATGAACTTTACGAAACTGTAAGGAAAATTCACAGCTTAAAAGAACCATGTATGCCACAGACAGGTTATGAGAAAACATTAGTAAATTCTATTAAAAAGAACAGACCAAAAAAGAAAACATCATACAAGAAAAAACGTTTCTGGGTTACAAGCGTGGCAAGTATCGCAGCCATACTGTTCTTAGCAATTGCACTGAATTTCTTCTTGCCTCTTACTAACAACGCCAACATCGTTCACGCCATGGAAGAAGCTTTTCAAGAAGTAAAAGCATATCATGGGAATCTTACAATCGTCGAAACCAATGCGAATGGAGATTCGATCACACAGTCAACATTAAAAGTATGGGCAAATCAAAATGGCGACTATTATACGGAGGGGTTGAAAGGCGCGCATAAAGACTTAGTTACAGTAAATAATGGCGAAAAGAAATGGCAAATTGTTCCCGATCAGGAGCAAGTTCATCTGTTCGCACCATTTCCTGATACGTATCGTTTTACATTTGAACTTGGACATGAGATTGAAGAAGTGAAAAATGCGCTATCCACTGAGGTGATCGGGGAAGAATCGATTGATGGCCGTGAAGCCACGATTTTGGAAGTTATTCCACAAGGTGGAGAGCCTTATCGGATTTGGATTGATCGTGCTACAAATCTACCGATTCAAAAAGAAACGACGATGTACAATGCGCTTCAATACAAAATAACATTCACTGATTTGGAAGTTACTGAACAGATTCCAGATGAATTACTGACATACAATGTTCCAGGCAACTATGAAGAAATCGAGTCAGATGGTGAGCAAGTTTTAAATAACTGGATGGAAGTTAAGGAGTATGTCGACTTTTCACCTAAATTACCGAGTGGAAATCCAGCTGGCTTTTCATTAGAGAGGATCGCTATCTTAACAGATCATGAGACTTTGAAGCTTTATTATATGAATCCTACTCAAGACAAAATAATTACTGTCATTCAAGGAAGGGCTACCGATGAATTCACTCCTGATTCTAATGCCATTTTAGGTAAAATCGAGAATCAAACTGCAGAGATTCTGTCTCCTATAGCGGATCATGGAATCCTTGTAGGCTCCATTCCGTATGCTAGTACAACTGACCTTCACTCTATTCGATGGCAGGAAAAAGATCTAGAGTTTACTATAATTGGAAATACGACGTTAGATGGATTGGTTGATTTCACAGAAACTATGACAGATGGTGATGTGAATATCCCATTGGATGAGTCCTCCAAAAAAGGAAAAATCGAAGTACCTGTTAACCTAGAAGTTGAGAAAAATGACCAGAAAAGTGCAGATGCAGGACACTCAGTCTTTAAACTTGACCCATTATTTGCCTCACAAGTTTTTGTAAGTCTGAAGATTTCACCTGAAGGTATTAGTGGTGAATATCCAATAACAGAAAGTGACTTAAAAGTAGTTGAAAACACAGGGAAAGATGCCATAGTTGAAGTAACTGGAAAGAAAACTCCTATATCAAGAGTTTACCTAAAGAGGTTAATCAGACAAGATTCTACTGGAATATGGACGGTTGTAGGATACGACCCCAAAGAATAGATGCTATGGTTGGCAAATAGAAAGCTGAGAGCTATAGATGCTAAAAAGTTACTTATTGTTAATTGGAAAAACTGTCTTAGTTAGACAGTTTTTTTCTTGTATTTCGGATATCTTTATTTGTAAGGAAGAAGGAAGTAGCATAGAATTAAAAGGCGTTCTTTTCCATTTTATAAGGAGTGAATACATTGAGAAAAGCCTCTATTTTGTTTATTTCAGTCTGGTTTTTCATTTTCCTAACAGTTACCAATCGGAAAAAGAACGAACCTCTTCCGAATTAAAATACTGACGACTTTTGTCGATATAATATTTAAATGTATAGTGTAAGGTGGAAAGAAAATGATTCTTAAATATTGGCATTTTCTTATGATGAAATATTACTCCCATTTAATTAGTGATGCCAGGGATCCAATACTTAGAGAAAAATTGATAAATAAGCTTGAATACCACAGTAACGAATATAATAAAAAAGTAAGATAATCGTATAATCGATAAGGAGGCGAGATAATTGCAGCGGATGAAAAAATGGATATTGCCAGCTTTCTTGATTACGATTATTGCTGCTACTCTTGTGATTTCAATTCCGTTCCTTCAACCTGAAGAAACACAAAATGAATCATTAATCGTTTCTAACATGATGAAAAGAGAGCCCCCCGTAAAGAAGATCAAAACCATTGATATTAACGAGAATCAGATTTCCCAAGGAGACTTGCTGTTAGCCAACAATACCTACCCGATTAAACAAACGAGTATAAAAGAAGATATTGTAGCCTTATCATCAATAGAGGAATTAGGTAAACAATTCGGGACGAGCGTTGATTCTATTTCTCTATCAAAAGAGGCGGGACTCGAATTTTCTATGATGATGGATGCAGCCAAAAAGGATGGGCTGGTTCACTTTTCGGTGAATAGTGGATTTCGAGACTTTGAAGAACAAGCAAAACTCTATAAAGAGATGGGATCTAGTTATGCCTTGCCACCAGGTTATAGTGAGCATAATCTAGGATTATCACTCGATGTTGGCTCGACCATGATGAAAATGGAAAATGCCCCTGAAGGAAAATGGATGGCAGAAAATGCATGGAAATACGGATTTATTCTCCGGTATCCAGAGGACAAAACAGATATTACCGGAATTGAATATGAGCCATGGCACTTTCGCTATGTAGGCTTGCCCCATAGTGCGCTTATGAAGGAAAAGGACCTCGTGCTGGAGGAATACATAGATTATCTAAAAAAAGAAAAGAACGTGATGACAACGGTTGGAGAAATAGACTATTACATCTCCTACCACCCTGTTTCAGACACACTTGAAATCGTAGAACCTATTCTTTCTCAATATGAGATTTCTGGGAATAACGTGGATGGGGTGATCGTGACGAGATATCGGTAGTATTTCATGGTTCAACAAAAAATAAGAGATGCCTGTAAATTTACAAGCATCCAAAAAATATCATTATCACTTTAATATAGTAACTTTAACTTATCCCGAAGCGATCTTGCACCAGTATCCCTAGACGTTACTGTGAGAAAGAAGTGGGACAAGGGACCTGTCCCTGTGACCCACACTTTTGACAATCTTCGAATCTTCAACATGATCTTCGCCTATTGTCTACCTTTGGTCAATGGAATAGATTCGTATTCTTCGGGATTAATGTCGTACACGGTTCCGTCGGATACGCCGTTGATAATTCCGTATAGACCTCTTTCAACCGCTTTTACTAATTCACCCTTTTTCTTTTGGCCCATGCTTTGTGTTTGGCCTCTCACTTCAAACAACACGGCGCCACTTCCGTTTAATGCAAATGTTCCTAACGCTGTACCTGGTAGGTCAAGGCCTTGTGGATAGAGGGAAATGTTTGCATTCCCTTTTTCTTGTAAGGCATCAAATACTGCAACATTCAGCTGGCGCGAGAAATCAAAGTCATACGTGTCCGCATATTCGGCATACTTTTCAGTTGTGGATGGGTCTGGGACGAATTGACCACTGATAGAGAACGTGACTAGATCGTCTGTGCCTTCCACCTCATAGTATGGTGCTTGATGATGTAAGTCTACAAATACGTCCACCTTGCCAAACTCAGCTTGAAGGTCCTTATATACGTCACGAACGACCTGGGATTCAGGTGTAATATACCATCCTGGTTGAGATGAATTCCCTGGGAAGTCCTGAGGTTGTGGGACATAATCAAGGTTTGGATTAAAGTCACGGTTAACATCAAAGCCTGGCTGTGATGCATAATCAAAAGTCTGATTCTGATATGTATAGTAGTTCCACGTTGGTCTTACGCCTGCTAATTGCGGGAAGTCCTCGACTACCTCTGCCCACGTTAAATCATTTCCACGACGACTCAACTCAGACGCGTCTGGGTTCATTTTCGGTAGTGCTACAATCGTCACCTCTTCACGAATCTTTTGTGCTTCAGGAGAATTTGTACCTAAGAATTGTAAAATGTTGAGTATGGCCTCCGTTCCTGTCGGTTCATTTCCGTGAATTTCACTTTCGAGTAAAATGACCTTGTCTCCTTGGCCAACTGTCGCCTTGTAGATTTCTCTACCACGGTTTGAATAACCCGCTACCTCAACCTGAACCTTTCCTTGGCTGCTCTTTGCGATTTGCTGCAGTTTTTTCCCTAACTGCTCATGATTCGTGAACCCCTCTACAGATAAAACTTGCTCATCAGGTGTCCCAGGTGATGTTTCCGGTTGTTGTGCAAACACCGGCGTTACTAAACTTGCCGATAATGCAATAACCCCTAACGTAGAAATAACCTTTTTCTTCTTCACTACTACCACTCCACTCTACTATTTTTTCTATGAATACAACTAGATTGTATAAATTTAGTAGACTTACATATGTCGATTTCCGCTGTCGAAACTGTACTAGTTTTGGCTATTTCTATCAAATTACTTCGAAAACCGAAACTTTTTTTAAAAATGAATAGTTGGTCCTATCCTATCAAATCAGCGGAAATACCTAGTTTTTATGTAGAATTGTAACTTTTGGAGTATAGGGTTTTAGATGTTGGTGCGGTCTAAATTTTCGACAAACTTCGAGAAGTTAGCGTGACCTAATCAATTCATTCGAATTTTTCCTTTGCTCACATCATAGGAATAAACGTGGTACTACTTTTGGTGTAGGGCTTTTGCAAAAATAGCTCGATTTCAAGGAAAGGTGATGTAAGTATGAATGTGTTAGAAGTTCGGAATTTAAAAAAATCCTTTGGTTCCATTCAAGCCGTTAAAGATATTAGCTTTTCTGTAAAAGAAGGAGAGATTTTTACCATCATCGGTCCAAATGGTGCAGGAAAAACAACAACACTTGAAATGATAGAAGGCTTGGTCATGCCGGATCAAGGAGAAATACAGTTTGGTGAACTGAACTGGAAGAAGCATGCACTAACGATCAAAAGGAAAATTGGTGTACAGCCACAATCGAGTGCCATGTTTGATTTATTGACACCGGAAGAAAATTTGAATCTATTTGCTACATTCTATGATAAGGCGCGATCAACGGAGGAAATACTCAAATTGGTTAATCTTACGGAGCACCGGAAGAATCAAGTAAAAAAGTTATCAGGTGGTCAGCGGCAACGTCTTGCCATCGGGCTTGCCATGATTAGTGATCCCGATATTGTATTCCTGGATGAACCGACAACTGGCCTCGATCCTCAGGCACGACGAAATGTGTGGGATATTATTCTTGAGCTTAAAAATTTAGGGAAAACGACGATTCTTACCACTCATTATATGGAAGAAGCTGAAAAACTGAGCGACAGAGTATGTATCGTTGACCAGGGGTTGGTTGTAACCTTGGACTCCCCTTCCGGATTAATCGAAAAATTAACAAACGAAAGAGAGGTACGATTATCCTTCCTTGATGGAGAGAAAGCCGCCCATGATGCGGAGCTTTTTGCAAAGTCGATTGAATCTATAACACGAACAGAACGGGAGGACACCACGCTTAATCTATGGACCATTAAACCAGAGGATTCACTGTTTAACCTCTTTAAATTCACAAAGGAAAAGGAATATCAAGTCGAACAAGTTTCCATTCACGAAATGAGTCTTGAAGATGTCTTTATAGCTTATACCGGTAAGGAGTGGAGGGATTAGGATGAATAATCTCAAGCAATTTAAACAAATGTTCCTTGCTCAGCTAAAATTAACCTTCCGTGAAAAACAAGCTTGGTTTTGGGGGATTTTCTTCCCAGTCATTTTAATGGTTATCTTTATGACGATATTCAGCGGTGGTTCAAGTGATGATTTCAACACGAAGGTGGTGATTGTGAATGAATCTCCGAATGAAACATCTACGATGATGGAAAAACAACTGCAACAAGTTCCGATTATCGAAGAAAGCGGAGATGGTTCGGTTAGTGAAGATAAAGCAAAAGATTTAGTAATAGAAAAGGAAGTCGATGCTGCCATCATTTTGCCAGAATCGGCACAGTCAACATCGATCAAGCTGATCGTAAACAAAGAGAATGAACAAAGTGTATCAACCCAAGTCGTTTCGGGAATTCTCGATAATTTCATTCAGCAGGCAAACTTACAAGCCGTTGGTGCCACCCCAACTTTTAACCAGCAATTCGAGACGGTTTCCTCAGGCGATCCGGAATTAGATTATACTGACTTTCTCTTAACGGGAATGATCGCTTTATCCATTGCTCAAGGTGGCTTGTTCGGAATGGTTGACTTAGTGGATATGCGTAGAAAAGGATTAATCAAAAGGTTACGGATGACCCCTGCAAAAATGGGCATCTTTGGACTTAGTGATATGATCATGCGTCTTGTATTTAGCATCATCCAAATCACGCTCTTATCCTTAATTGGCGTATTCGTATTCGGGGCCAATCTGTTTATTAACTTCCCTAGTTTACTATTAGTCTTCTTAATGGGAGCTCTCGCTTTCAATGCGATTGGCTATTTTATTTCTTCTTTTAGCAATACGAATGAAGCCTATATGGGAGTGGCAAACATTGTTAGCTTTCTCATGATGTTTGTTAGCGGCATTTTCTTTCCTATTGAAACAATGCCTGAATGGCTGCAACCTATCTCAAACATCCTTCCGCTCACCTATTTTGCAGACGGCCTAAGAGACAGTATGGTCTATAATACTCCTATTCTTTCATCCCCGCTTTGGCTTGGTTTTGGGAACATGCTCCTTTGGGGTGGGGTCGCCTTTATCTTGGGTTCCTTGTTATATAAAAGACAATCAATTGTATCAACGAGGTAAAATGATGAAAAAGGAGGGCAGATACCTGCCCTCCTTGGTGTTACCTGGACTCGAAAGTGGGACAAGGGACATGTCCCTGTGGCCCAGGTCATGCTACGAAATAAAATACAATTAAAAATATCCAATCAAAGTCCGAAATCCCACGTGCCGCTATAGTCCAGCTATTCTCCAAAAACGGCCCTACCCATTACTGCGTGTGTAGCGCCGGCTTCAACTAAGAGTGGAAGGTGCTCGTATTTAACGCCACCATCAACCCATATTTCTCCGTTAAAGTTGTAGTTCTTAGCAACCTTCTTAACCTTTTCAACCATTGCCACATTAAACAATTGTCCTTGTCCGTCGGGTTCTGAGGTCATAATTAATATGCCATCTACCTGATTCATTAAGTAAGAATAAGAATCTACTGGTGTTTTTGGATTGAAGGCTAAACCGCATTTTTGATTTGCCTTACGTACTTTTGATAAAAAATCACTTGGATATGGAAGTGACTCAACATGGGCAAATATGATGCTTGGTGATAAATCCATAAGTTGTTCCAAGTAATCATATGGATTGGTAACCATTAGATGAAATGAGAATGGAAGATGTGTAACACTTCGAAGAGCTTTTATGGTTTTCTGTCCAAAGGTGATATTCGATATAAAGTTTCCGTCCTCAATGTCGATGTGAAGATCGTCATAATGCACTTGAACTTTCTTTACTTCTTCGCCTAGTTGCAATGGGTTTGCAGATGCAATCGAAGGTGAAATCTTCATTTGTACCTCCATTATTTCTCTATGACCGTATACCTGGTGTAACATGTCATATTTTTTAATGAATTAACCACCAGCAGAAACTACCTCGAAGACCACTGCTATCGTTCGTCCCCCTTCCTCAAACGTCGGTGGGACAAGGAACATTCCCCTTGCCCCACCAGCATCTGTCAGTTCCTGAATCTTTTTACCTCATCCATGAATTCTTTGACTCTCTTTTTATCAACATGATTATGGAAGTTTCCGTCGTATTTAAATGTTGTTCCAACAATGGCTCCATCTGCCACCTCTAACTGCTGTTCAAAATTGGTTAGCCTCACACCCGTATTCGCGAAAAGAACAGTTTCCGGAACAGTTTTCTTCACTCGCTTCATAAGTTGAGCATCTGTCTCCACACCTGCTGTTAACCCAGAAACACAAAGTGCATCAGGCTGATTATTAAAGACTGTTGACTTTGCAATACTTTCAATTGTTCTAGGTGCCAGATAACTAGCTGCCTCAGGAATAATATTGAATAAAACCTTCACATCACCTACACCTAGATGATGCTTATGACGAATGGTGTCCCCTACATTGGTATTCCATATCCCGAAGTCGCTTGCATAAGCACCAGTAAAGATTTCTCTAACAAACAACGCATTCGTTGCGGCTGCTAAATCTAGTGACTTCTTGGCATCCCATAAGACATTTACACCAAATGGAATTTTAATTTCACTTTTCAATTCACCTATGATTCTCGCCATTGCAGCAACTGTCTCGGTTCGTACATCTGTTAGATACGGCAGGCTAAACTCATTGGAAAACATAACCGCATCTACTCCACCATCTTGAAGGGCATGTAGGTCCTTTCGAGCCATCGATATCACGTAGTCCATCCCTTTTTCGTTGTCAAAATTCGGGTCTCCAGGAAGTGGTAATAGATGACACATTGCAATAATACATTTCTCCGTTCCAATTACTTCTTTTAACCAAGTCATACCTGCACCTCTTGTTAGTCATATTTTTAATTCGTATTCCCTGATGTTGATGGTTTTCTGAAGAAGAATAATACCGCTGCTACGAAGGCTACGATTAAGAACACGCCAACTATTTTTAACTTGGCGAATAAGGAAAACACATAGGCTACTAGATTACCAGCTGATAATGCAGTAATGTCGGTTGCACCTTCAGGGAAGTCAAAGCCTGTATTCATAGCTGTTTCAGTAATAACCGGAGCAAAATAGCTTGCAAGCATGAGAATGATAGCCATTACAATGGTTCCACTTATTAACGTTCTAAAGAAATCCCCTCTATGAATAGGAGTGGCCATCGCGATAAAAAATGCAGTTGCAGCTAGATCACCGAAAGGTAAGGTTGTATTTAATGGGATAATCATTGCTAGGAGTAGGGTAATTGGAATGAGTAGGATTCCGATTGTGATTGTGGTTGAATGTCCAAGAGTTACGGCTGAATCAAGTCCGATATAAAACTCCGAGCCTTTAAAACGCTTTTCCAAGAAGGCTTTTGCCGCGTCTGAAATGGGCACTAGACCTTCCATAATCACTTTAACCATTCGTGGTAAAAGGAGCATAAGGGCAGCCATCGCTACACCTAATTCAATCGTTTGCTTCACATCATAGCCAACTACTAAACCGATTAAAATACCTAGGAATAACCCAATCATAAATGGTTCTCCGAATATCCCTAGTTTTTGGTTAATGGCGGCTGAATCAATTTTCCTATTTTTAAAGCCTGGAATCCTGTCATATATCTTATCGAGGAGCATGTAAATAGGGACGGTCGTAATTGCAAACCCCTGGGGAATGGAGATACCTGGTATACCGATCTCTTTTTGAACCCTTTCAGCAGATACATCGGCGATTTTCAGAGCAATGATAGCGTGCCCTGCTGCCCCAAGTAATCCATACCAGAAACTATTTGTGATCGACATAATAATCGCACCTGAAAAAGCAAAGTGCCAATAATTCCATATATCGATATTGACAGTTTTGGTTTGCTTTGTCAGAAGCATGAGGAAATTAACAATAATAATAAAAGGAATGATAACGGCTCCTACTTTTGTAGCGAATGCTACACCAGCTGCAGCAGGCCAGCCCGCATCTACAACAGATAAATTAAGGTCGAATTTTTCTATTAAAATAGTTGTTACTGGACCAACATAGTCCCAAATAAGATTTAACACTAGGTTTAGACCGACAAACCCAATACCTACTAGAACACCGGCACGAATTGCCTTTCCGATACTAAGTCGGAAAACAAGCCCAACAATTGCAATAATAATTGGAATCATAACAGTGGCACCTAAACCACTTATATAATCAAACACGCTAACAATAAAATCCATACACAATCCCCCTTATGTGATAAAACTAAGATAGACTCTCTATAATTTCTTTTTCTGTTTGTTCTACTCCCACTCCTGTAATAAAGGAAATACCTAATACAATAGGAATTGAATAAGAACGATCTACTTTCATCGACGTAACAATCACATTTGCTTGATCTACATAGCGTGAAATATCACCAAGTGTACATTGGATAATGTTTGCTTGAATGTTCTGGGAGGTTAATAGTTTTTGGACTCGATCACAGATTAACGTTGAAGTTGCAACACCTGCACCACATGCTACGATTATGGTTTTCATTGTGCACCTCCTTTCTCGAGTATGTATTGTTTTCCAAATGATGTATGAGTAGTTAGAGACTGTAGAAAATGGAAGAGGACGTGTATGAGTGCTTTTACATCAGATAGACATACTGTTTCAATTGGAGTATGAGTATACCTTGTAGGAATCGAAAAACCAGCTGTCATAATTCCTTGTTCAGCAAATGAAATAAAGGCGTTTTCAGTAATAACTCCGAGTGCGACTTCACGTTGCAGGGGTATATTCTGCTGCTCGGCAATTGTAACAATTTGATTAAATAATCCTTCATCAGGCAGTACCCCAGCTAATGTCCCACGGCCATGAAAGTTCATACACGTAATGGCTGGTCCATCGCCAATGATCACATCAGAATATCCGCTCATATCCGGTGTATCACAAGAAGGAGTGACATCAATCCCTATCGAAACATCTGGTGATAGTTTTCGCACTACTGGCATGATGCCCCGAATATTAAACTCTTCTTGCACACATGCGACTAGATGAATATCCCACTCGAGTTTATCTTTCATCTTAGATAGTTCCTGTGCCAGCAGCAACAAGCATGCACAAGCAGCGCGATTATCCATAGCTTTATTGGAAATCAAGTCACCTGCTAGTTCTGTAAAGTCAGAATGGTAGGTGATAAAAGAACCAACGTTGACTCCAAGTTCCTTCACATGTTCCCTCGTTCTTGCCCCAATATCAACATACATTCCATCAGTGGGTACTTTTCCTTTTTGATCTTGCTTTGTAAAATGGTGGGAAGTGGTTCCAATGAGCCCCGGGATAACTCCTTTCGAGCCGATTACATCCACTTTTAGCCCCGGCAACACATTTACATGTACTCCACCAATTCGTTCAACCCGCAAAAACCCGTTCTCCTCAACCTTTCGGACAATAAACCCGATTTCATCCATGTGAGCAAACAACATAAGCTTTTTCGGATTCGAAACACTAGAGAAAAAAGAACATGTAACATTCCCTAAAGGGTCAATCTCGATTTCGTCTCCATATGGTTTTAGACTTTTTACCATATAGGAAATGACCTTATCCTCACGAGAACTTACTCCAGATATGGATGTGAGCTCTTTAATAATTTGTTTGAGCTGTTCCACCGATTCACCCCCTTTTCTCTAGTAAGATTGATTGAAACAACTCTAGAACGTCTTCTTTTGTCTCTGCCTTTTGAATGTTATTCATAAACGCTTCATTTTGAAGTAGGGACGTTACTGCCTGTAACACTTCTAGATGTTGCGAAGAATGCTTTAATGCTAATAGAAACACAACACGCACTAGCACTTCTTCGTCTAACGCCCCCATGTTTCCAAAAGCTACTCCATCTTCTAAAATAGCTATAGCAATTCTTTCTTCAAGTACATAGGACGGTTCAGCATGTGGAATTGCAACCCCACAGCTGGTGGTCACTAATCCAGTAGGATACAAAGCCTCACGTTCCAAGAGCGCTTTTTCATACTCCTCCTTTGCGTAGCCCTTCTCGATTAATTCGTTTCCAAGCCAACCTAGAAGTTGTTCTTTCGAATTGCATTTCATCTTAAGAAAGATTAACTCTTCATCCAATAAACCATTCAGGAGATTCACTCATATACCACCTTCCTCTTTGCCAGCTAAAATAACTTCGACAGAAAGTTTTTTCCACGATTCAAGATCAGATGATCGGAAAATACCTTCGTCCGTAATAATCGTTTGAACCTCATCAATATCAGCGATTTTGACAAATGAAATTGAATCAAATTTGTTGCTATCAACCAATAAAAATCGTTCCTTGCAAATGTTGATAAATGCTTTCTTCACACTTGATTCTTCTATATTCGCGTTGGTGATTCCCTTGTCAATATGGAGTGCATCTGCACTCAAGAACACTTTATCAACATGGAATTGATCTATCATCAATTCTGTTATCGGTCCAATCAAGCTATATACACCTTTTCTCTTTTGACCGCCAAGAACCACTAACTCAATTCCATCATTCTCAGCTATTACCATCGCAACTTTTATATCATTTGTAATGACTGTGACATTTTCCATATCCCTTAGCTCTTCCGCCAACATCAACGTGGTGGTTCCGCTATCAAGGAGTATGGTTTCACCTGGAAAGATGTATTGCTTTGCCCTTCTTGCAATCTGCTTTTTACTCTCATATGCGAATTGTTCCTTTATGCTTTGTTTGGGTTCAAAGTTGGTCCCCTTTTTCATACTCTTTGCTCCACCATGCGTCCGAATGATTGCACCTCTTTGTTCCAGCAGCTGCAAATCGCGAATGATAGTGGGTTTTGACACCTGGCATAAATCAATTAGTTCAGTCGTTTTAGCAAATCCTTTCTCATTGATGAATTGCAGTATTTTTTCAGCCCTTTCAGCCTGAAGCATAAAAAATAACCACCCTTCTTACCAGCATTCTATGAACCGATATGATTGTTTATGAATTCATTTGAGATGTTTTGATAAAAAAATATAGGTGTGTTTATTATCGTACCGGAAGGAATAATTAGGAAAAGACGCTTTTGGTTCACTAGGAAGGGAAAGATTGTAGTGAATGTTACAATATTTTATAATTTGATTTTTTATGATTGGTAAACAGGCTTTACGGGGTGAAACAATTTGATTATTTAGATCTCGGATAGGTCGGAAGTATGTGATTTCTTGATAGGATTTTGTGGTGACTGTACAGTAATGTCGCTATTAAGAAATACTCCACGGACACGGGTTTCCCGTTCATATTTTGAATCAAGTGAACGAAACTGTCCATTCAAAACATCTGAAGGTTTTATTAAAAATGAATGGTTTGTCCTATCATTTAAAAATGAGGAAATACCAAGTTTTCCAGGCGTGGGTGTAGCTTTTGGAGTATGGGTCCTTAGGGTCTATGATTTGGGTTTACAAACTACTCTTCGACAAACTTCGGGGCAATCACTATGACCTTACCAGATTGATAATCTGGGACTTTCTACTCGATATTTATATATAAAATATCTGTAAATTAGAGTAAAATATAACTATATATTAATTATGAAGGGGAATATAAATGGAATTATATGAGCGGATAAAAAAGATTGATTTTGAAAAATTCGACTTAAGTGATAAAGAGCAAGAAGTTATAGATTATGCACTTTTAGAAATAGCTTTAAGAATTGGTGATAGTAACGTAATCAAAGATTATATTACTAAGTTTAAGATTTTTACATATAAAACTGTTTATGAGCAACCCTTAGAAGTTTGGAGTTTAGGTGAATACGAAGAGTTTTGTTATTTATTAAACGACGATGAAAAATTGGTATCAGATCTATATAATCAGATGTTAGATACCTTTAAGACTCCTCTGGACCTTGAATTTCATTATAGTCATATGTATAAATTTGATAGTTTTGATCAAATTTTAATGTTATTTGTAATCGCTTTAGAAGAAAAGGATTTGAAACTGTACATAGAAGAATTTATATTTGCTACGGGTATGTTTGGGGAGTACGATTTAATTTCTAGAGCAGAGGAATTAAACCAAATAGAAATGATCAAAGTTTTATTAGAATCTGGGGCAGTTATTTCAAAAGATGAATTTGAGTATTGCGAAAATGAAGAAGTAAAGGCGATATATAAAAGACATAGTAAAGAAAAAGTACAAGCAAACTTAGAGCAACCAATTTATAAACAGATAGAAGGCTCACCTACTTATCATCAAATTAAAGAATGGATACAAACTTATAAAAGCATCTATCTTATCACAAGCGATTCCTCTGTGAATATTGCAAAACGAATGAATTGCCAGGAGAAAGCATATTTTGTTGAATTAAATTGTGATGAAGATATCTTTCATCTTATTAATGCAGATAAAAAATATTATGGTTTCCCCATTTTCATTATAAAAGAAGCCGAGTATGAATCTCTTGAGGAGTATAAAAGACAGCGAAACTACGATAATGTAAAACAATTTCTATCAGAGCATTCGTTACTTTATAAAAGTAGTGAAAGATATTCAAAAGTCTTTTTTGCTGCTGCTATAACTATCAATAATATTGACTATAAAATACCTTATAGTGCTGAACCTGAATATAGGGAACGAAC
Source organism: Ferdinandcohnia sp. SAFN-114 (assembly GCF_059415045.1). Lineage (NCBI taxonomy): Bacteria > Bacillati > Bacillota > Bacilli > Caryophanales > Bacillaceae > Ferdinandcohnia > Ferdinandcohnia sp. SAFN-114. Next base: position 125,218 of record NZ_JBPFDQ010000003.1, read on the forward strand.
AGAAGCAGATTTCTGGTCAGATGTTTATGAACATGCAAAAGAATATAACGATAATCATTAACATTTTAACTAAGACTAATTCATTTGAGTTAGTCTTAGTTTTTGGAACATCACACCTCACACTATACCCTAATTCCATCACAATACCCTGGACTACTTCCCCACTCCAAAAACGAAGGAAAGGTTATCCGCTCCACATAATTTCTATTATCCAGAAACACTGGGATAAAAATTCAGGAAATAAACTTTGATTGCTGCATTTCTAGGCCTTAAAACCCACTGATTGTTTGTTTTCTACCCTTCGCTAAAATGACTTCTTCCAAAAACCCTCAGTGCTTTATAAACCTCAAAAAAAAATCTTCAACGTCGATTAATACTGGGGCACGGGACCTGTCCCTCTGTCCCAACAACACTGTGATACTTTTTCAAAGTGGGGGGCAGGACCCCATAGAAAGGCCCCCTACAAAAGTAATGTTAGTTCATGTCTTTTATGTAATAATATTCTTGTAGATATCTAAATCTACAATTCATACATAACGAAAGTAGGAATCAGAATGGCGACAGGAACTCATACAGTAGAAATTCCAGTAGATGTACAAGTAGTTTGGGACTATGTCAGTGATCTTGAAAAGTGGGCAACGACAGTACCAGCGTATAAAGAACATGAAATCATCAATGACAAGCAATCAATTTGGACGTTCGAAGGTAATGTAAAAGGGATTAAAAAGACAGTAAAAGCGCAGGTAGATATTACTGAGTGGAATGAGCCTTCCAATATTAAGTTTGAACTGAAAGGGTTATCAGATAACTTTACAGGGAGCGGTCACTTCACTGCAGAAGATATGAGTGGGAAAACAACCATGACATGTACCGTGGAAGTCCATGCAGGCGGATTATCGGGTGCGGTGTTAACACCGATTATTAAATGGGCTGTTCCAAAAGTTGCAACTCGTTTAACAGAGTCAATTGCTCGTAAAATTCCAGTACTCTCATAGTCTCGAAAAATTAAAATTTGCTATAGTCCCTACCATACTTATCCCTACTGTTGGGTTAAGAGTATGATAGACTTCTGCTTTTCAGGCTTTGAAAGTTGGGACAAGGGACCTGTCCCTCTGTCCCAAAATCTAGGATACATCCGCTGTTTTTCTGTTCATGTAACGCTGGAGCAGATGGGTCTTCAATTCGATGATTGGTTGTGCGAGTGTAAGGATTGGTTTTGATGCTAGTATCATGGTTACAATCGCTGCTAGGACGAATAACACAAAATAGTTTCCGGACTCAACCACGAAGTCATAAAGCGGTGAAAACTTGAACAATTGCACAATAGATCCATGTAATAAGTATACATAAAGCGTTCTCGCCCCTAGATGGGTTAAGAACATCTTCCTTCTTGGAACGATCGCCATGAAACTGAACGTAGCAAGAGCCATCAGTCCGTACATCAATAGACGGATAAACCACGCTTGCCCTAATTCAACACCCAATTTTTCATAGGAGGATGACGCAAGCAACCAATTTTTCGCCTCCTGCGGGAAAAAGAAAATATAACTGACAAACATCCCCACAAATAGGATTCCCGCTGCAATCCGTATGTCAGTTCGCAAGAATTTGGTAAAATGTTCTTTACTCAACAGGTAGCCTCCAAGGAATATTGGGAAGAATACAAAGGTCCTCGATAGACTGAAATAGGACCCTATGTCTTGAATATAACCTGCAAAAACACCAATTGTGACTGCTACTATCATCATGATCGCTGGGTGCTTCAGCTTAATGAATAAAAGAAGCAGGATATTCCAGAGCACCATACTCAATAAGAACCAAAGTGTCCAGTATGGTTGGAAAAGCGTAAACGTTTCGGTTCCATTCCAGAATCTAAGAATAACAAAATTAATAAGCTGGAAAATAAAATACGGAATCAAAAGTCTCCTAAATACCTTTTTTAAATGTCCCTTCTTCATAATCCCCTTTGAGAAAAATCCCCCTATCAGAATGAACGCAGGCATATGGAAGGTGTAGATAAAGTTGTACACTGTATATAAAGCGTCACTATCCTCTTTATGTGGGCTGATGAAGTGTCCAAACACAACAAGAAAGATGAGTATGAACTTAGCATTGTCAAAATAGGATTCACGTTCCTTACTCATGATACGGCCCTCCTAATTTTAAAATGTTTCCTTATAACAATATACTGATAACCTATCATACACCTTTAACGGTAAGTCGAATCGGATGTCATCGAAATTATAAGGAGATGTCATCTGTTATTGAAAATACGTAAATCCGTTGTAATAGAAGAGATGGCAATGTAAATAAAAAAAAGATGAACCCTACATTTTGTAGAGATGGACTAACCTAAAATAGTGAGACAATATAAAACACCTCCAAAATGGCAATACTTGAGATAAGTATTGTGACATTAT